>NZ_JBITJH010000022.1:0-113923 GCF_044459745.1 Micromonospora sp. NPDC050187 | reverse complement strand
AGCTCAACGGACGACCCCGGCAAACCCTGGGATGGCAGAATCCTGCCGAAGCACTCCACCAGCACCTCGTCGCAACAGCCACTTGAAACCGCCCGGTCCTGACACCCCGACATGCCGCACCACGAGTCGATCACGCGGGCCTGGACCGGGCGGGGGCGTTCGGGGTCAGGAGAGGGCGTGGGCGATGGCGGTGGCCGCAGTGAGGACCTGTCCCCCGACCGTCGCGGCGTCCAGTGGGGCCAGCGCCACCACGCCGACGCTCGCCTCCAACCCGGGTACGCCGAGCACCGGCGCGGCCACGCCGTACGCGCCGGGTTGCAGCTCGCCCTCGGTGGTCACCGGGCCGGCGGACCCGGCCCGACCGGCGAGGATGGCCCGCCCCGCCGCCCCGCGCTCCAGCGGGTGCCGGGAACCCGTGCGGTACGCCACGTGGAAGGCCGTCCAGCTCGGCTCGACCACGGCCAGAGCGACGCCCTCGTCCCCCTCCACCACGGTCAGGTGCGCGGTCGCCCCGGCCTGTTCGGCCAACCGGCGCAGCGCGGGCATCGCCCCCTCGGCGAGCAGCGGCTGGGCACGCCGGGCCAGGTGCAGCACCCCGGCACCGAGGCGCAGCCGGCCGGCGCGGTCACGGCGCAGCATGCCGTGCCCGGTCAGCGCGCTGACCAGCCGGTAGACGGCCGCCCGGCCGATGCCCAGCCGGTGTGCAGCCTCGGTGACGGTCAGCCCACCCGGCGCGTCGGCGACCAGGTGCAGCAGGCGCAGTCCCCGGTCCAGGGTCTGCGCGGTCTCTCCGGGACGGCCCGGCGTCGCGCCGCTGTCCGGCTCCGTGTGGCCGTTTTCGGGTCGGCCGGACCGCCTGTCGCCGTCCGGGTCCGTGGTGCCGTGCCCGGGGTGGCCGGGCCGCCTGTCGCCGTCCGGGTCCGTGGTGCCGTGCCCGGGTCGGCCGGACCGCCTGTCGCCGTCCGGGTCCGTGGTGCCGTGCCCGGGTCCGCCGGACCGCCTGTCACCGGCCGGCTCCGTGGGCCCGTCTCCGGGGCGTCCCGCCGTCTCCACAGCAGGCAGCGTACGACCCAGCGCCGGGCAGCCCGAAGATGTGGGGACCGTTACCCTTGTACGGTGACGCTACGCCTGTATGACACCGCCACCCGAACGGTCCGGGACTTCGTCCCGCGAGAAGCCGGCAAGGTGGGGGTCTACCTGTGTGGTCTCACCCTCCAGGCACCCCCGCACATCGGCCATCTTCGTTCCGGCGTCAACTACGACGTGCTACGCCGCTGGCTGTTGGCGAAGGGCTTCGAGGTCACCTTCATCCGCAACCTGACCGACATCGACGACAAGCTGCTGGTCAAGTCGTGCGAGCAGGAGCGGCCGTTCTGGGCCATCGCGTACGCCAACGAACTGGTCCTGGCCGCCGCGTACCGGTCGCTCAACGTGCTGCCACCGACGTACGAGCCCCGGGCCACCGGGCACGTCCCGGAGATGCACGAGCTGATCGCCATGCTGATCGAGCGGGGTCACGCCTACCCCGCCACCGACGGCTCCGGTGACGTCTACTTCGACGTCGCCTCCTGGCCGGCGTACGGCGAACTCTCCGGTCAGTCCCCGGCCGACATGCAGTCCGCCGGGGACGCCCCGGACCGGGGCAAGCGTGACCCGCGTGACTTCGCGCTCTGGAAGGGCACCAAGCCGGACGAGCCGGCCGACGCCTACTGGCCGTCGCCCTGGGGGCGGGGTCGCCCCGGCTGGCACATCGAGTGCTCGGCGATGTGCTGGCGCTACCTCGGCCCCGAGTTCGACATCCACGGCGGCGGGCTCGATTTGACCTTCCCGCACCACGAGAACGAGATCGCCCAGTCGAAGGCCGCCGGCCTGCCGTTCGCCCGTTACTGGGTGCACCACGGTCTGCTCAGCCTCGGCGGAGCGAAGATGGGCAAGTCCGCCGGCAACGCCCTCGACCTGGCCTACGTCGCCTCGCTCGGGGTGCGGCCGGTCGAGCTGCGTCACTACTTCGCCGCGGCGCACTACCGTTCCCGCATCGACTACACCGAGGACGCGCTGCGCGAGTCGGCCACCGCGTACCGGCGGATCGAGGGCTTCGTGCAGCGGGCCGCCGAGCGGGTCGGCGCCGGGCTTCCCGGCGAACTGCCGGCGGCGTTCACCGCCGCGATGGACGACGACCTGAACACCTCCGCCGCGCTGGCCGTCCTGCACGACGTCCTCCGCGACGGGAACACCGCCCTGGCCGGCGGGGACGATGTGACGGTCCGCACCGCGCTCGCCGCCGTCCGCGCGATGCTGGATATCCTCGGTGTCGACCCCCTGGACGCCGCCTGGACGGGCGGCGGTCGCGGCGACGATCTGCGCGGCGTGGTGGACTCCCTCGTCGCGTTGGCCCTGGAGCAGCGTGCCCAGGCGCGTGGCCGCAAGGACTGGGCCGCCGCCGACGCGGTACGTGACCAGCTCAAGCAGGCCGGCGTGGTGGTCGAGGACACCCCGCAGGGCCCCCGTTGGACTATTGGAGAGCAGGACTGATGCCCGGCAACTCACAGCGCCGAGGCCGGCGACTGGCCCCGAAGGCGGGGGCCCCGAAGGGCTCCGGCGGCAAGAACCGGGACTCCCTCGCCGGGCGGGGTAAGACCCTCCCGGCCGACGAGCGTCCCTGGCACAAGGCGTATTCGGGCACCGAGAAGCTGCCCCAGCGCACCGCATGGAAGCAGGACAAGGAGCGGCGCGCCGCTGCCGAGGAGGGGCGCGCCCCCAAGATCGGTCAGCCGGGCAGCAAGGACACCACCTGGGGCAAGGGTGGCGGCCGGGGCGTCCCCGCCGCCAAGGGACGCGGCGGCAAGCCGGCCGCCCGCAGCGGCCCCCGGGTGGCCCCCGGTCGCCGGTCGAACCCGGCGAAGGACAGCGCGGAGCTGCTGGTCGGGCGGAACCCGGTGCTGGAGTCGCTGCGCGCGAACGTGCCGGCGACCGCGCTCTACACCGCCCAGGGTATCGACAGCGACGACCGGGTCAAGGAGATCACCCGGACGGCCGCCGACCGGGGCATCGCCCTCCTGGAGGTCAGCCGGGCCGAACTGGACCGGATGACCGGGGGTGTGCTGCACCAGGGCGTCGGCCTCCAGGTGCCGCCGTTCGCGTACGAGCCGTTCGAGGACCTGGTGGCCGCCTCGCTGGAGCAGACCGCCCCGCTGCTGGTGGCGCTGGACGGGGTCACCGACCCGCGCAACCTCGGCGCGGTTATCCGGTCGGCTGCCGCGTTCGGCGCGCAGGGTGTCTTCGTACCGGAGCGGCGGGCCGCCGGGATCACCGCGACCGCCTGGCGGACCAGCGCGGGCGCGGCGGCGCGGGTGCCGGTGGCGCAGGTGACGAACCTGACCCGGTCCCTGAAGGCCTGCCAGGACGCCGGGTTCATGGTGGTCGGGCTGGACGCCGACGGCGAGACCGACCTCTACGACCTGGAGGCCGCGGTCGGCCCGCTGGTCGTCGTGGTCGGCTCGGAGGGGCGTGGGCTCTCCCGGCTGGTCGGCGAGACGTGCGACCTGACCGTGCGCATCCCGATGGTCTCCGACGTCGAGTCGCTGAACGCGAGCGTGGCCGCCGCGGTCACCCTCGCCGAGGTCGCCCGGCGGCGCGGCGCCGCCTGAGTCCCAGCGACCCTCAGACGCCGAAAGGGGCGGTCCGCCGAAGCGGGCCGCCCCTTTCGCGGTACGTCAGATCCGGTTGCCGCTGCCGGCGTTGAAGACGTGGATCCGGCCGGTGCGCGGCTTGACGAACACGGTGTCACCCATGTTCGGCATGGCCCGACGGTCGGTACGCACGACGAACCGCTCGTTCGCGCCCTCCAGTGCGGCGTGGCCGTAGACGTTGGCGTCCGAACCGAGGTCCTCGACCAGCTCGACGACGACCGGCATGCCGCCCTCGGTGGGGCTGACCATGTCGCAGTCCTCGGGGCGGAAGCCCACGGTGACCTTGCCGTTGCCACCCTCGGCGCGGGCTGCCTCGACCTGCTCCCGGGTGAGCGGGATGTTCATCTCGGCGAAGGCCGCGCCGTTCTCGCCCAGCGGCACGGTCTTGATGTTCATGGCCGGGGAACCCATGAAGCCGGCGACGAAGACGTTCGCCGGGGTGTCGTAGAGCGCCCGCGGGGTGTCCACCTGCTGGAGGACACCGTCGAGCATGACGGCCACCCGGTGACCCATGGTCATGGCCTCGACCTGGTCGTGGGTGACGTAGACGGTGGTGACGCCGAGCTTGGCCTGCAGCGACGCGATCTGGGTACGGGTCTGCACCCGGAGCTTGGCGTCGAGGTTCGACAGCGGCTCGTCCATGAGGAAGACCTGCGGCTCGCGGACGATGGCCCGGCCCATGGCGACCCGCTGGCGCTGACCGCCGGAGAGGGCCTTCGGCTTGCGGCCGAGGTACTCCTCGAGCTGGAGCAGGGCCGCCGCCTCCTTGACCCGCCGGTCGATCTCCGACTTGGGGGTCTTGCGGAGCTTCAGCGCGAACGCCATGTTCTCGTACACCGACATGTGCGGGTAGAGGGCGTAGTTCTGGAAGACCATCGCGATGTCGCGGGCCTTCGGCGGCAGGTGGGTGACGTCGCGCTGGTCGATGTAGATCGAGCCCTCGTCGACGTCCTCCAGGCCGGCGAGCATCCGCAGGCTGGTGGACTTGCCGCAACCGGAGGGGCCGACCAGGACGAGGAACTCGCCGTCGCCGATCTCCAGGTCCAGCTGGTTGACGGCGGGACGCTCGGTGCCCGCGTAGATGCGGGACGCCTTGGCGTAGGTGACCGTAGCCATGGTGAAGCGCTTCCTTTCACCGGCAGGAACGTGCCGGACGATCCGAGTGAAGGAGCGACCGGCACGTAGCCGTGCCGGCCCGTCGGGCGAATTCCGGTCACCGGAGTCACTGGAATGTCGTCCGCGTCACTGCACGGTAAACGGGATTTCCTCGGCTGCCAAGACGGTGGGCACTGGATGGGACCGACGACATTCGCATACCGGTCACTCAGGCACGCACAACCATCAATCGCCGGGACATTGACTGCGTTGCGTGCACCGTAGGATCACAACCCGACCAGAAGGACGGCACCGGATCACGTTTCCGGTGCTGGGGGGCCTGGTGAGGGAGGAAATCCGGACGCCAGTCGCTATGCTGACCACGGACGCCCGCGCCCCTGTAGCTCAGCTGGCCAGAGCACTCGCCTTGTAAGCGAGATGTCGCCGGTTCGATCCCGGCCGGGGGCTCCAATTCCCGTCGGTTCCGGGTCCGTTCCGCACGAAACGGACCCGGACGACGGGCGTCCGGATCCGCGTCGGTGGACACCCCGGCTCCCGTCCGTCCGGCTCCCGCCGTCGACCGAGAAGTCGGCGCGTGTCCTCGCCCCTCCCGACCCCGATCCCCACCCCGCCCGACCCGGGCGCGCCCCTCGGCCCTACCGACAGTCAGCGGCTGGTGTGGGCCAGGAGGGCGGTGGCGAGCGGGGCCAGGACGGCGGACGGTAGCGCGTGTCCCATGCCCGGCACGGTGACCAGCGTGGCCGTCGGGATCAGCCCGGCCAGGTGTGCGGCGTGGGGCGGCGGATTGATCGGGTCCTCCGGTGCCTCCACGACCAGGAACGGCACCCGTACCCCGGCCAGTTCCGCGCCCCGGTCCAGTCCGTCCTGCCCGGCGCGGGCGTGCGCCGCCGGGTTGCGGTGGGTGCCGGCGTGGTCCACGCAGTTCTCCTCCATCGCCCGGAACTCCGCCGCGTCGAAGGGGATCACGTCGCCGTTCAGGATCCGCCAGTGCTCCACCCGCCAGTCGAGTTCGGCCTCGCGGTCCCGTTCGTCGGTGAAGTGTTCCCAGAGACGCAGCAGGCGCGGATCCGGGGCCGGCAGCGGTGGTGCCTCCTCGCCACCGGCCAGCCCGGCACCCAGCGCCGAGGTGCAGAAGGCGGTGGCCGACAGCAGGCGGTCGGCATGGTCGAGAGCGAGGAGTTGCACCAGCACGCCACCCATCGACATGCCCACGACGTGGGCGCGGTCCACCCCGGCCGCGTCGAGCACGGCGACGGCGTCTCCGGCAAGGTCGGCCACCCGGTACGGGTGCTCGTCGAACGCCCAGGTGGAGCGGCCGGTGTCCCGGTGGTCGTAGACGATCACCCGGTGCCGGTCGGCGAGCCGGTCGACCAGAGCGGCCGGCCAGGTGGGGCCGCTGGCGTTGGCACCCATGACCAGGAGCAGGGGCGGCGCGTCGGGCGCCCCGACGGCCCGTGCCCAGAGCCGGTACGAGGGCGTGACATCGACCTGGAATTCCATGGCGGCATTCTTCCGCAGGTCCGGATCGCCGGCTTCCCGCCAGGGGAACCATCGTCGTCGGCGTCCGACTCCGTAGGGTGGAGGGTGTGAGCCGTGCGGTCGAGCAGTCCAACCGGGCGATGCTGCGGGCCCGGGACGCGATGGACCGCTCGTACGCCGAGCCGCTGGACATCCCCACCCTGGCGAGGATCGCGCACGTCTCCGAGGCGCACTTCATCCGCACCTTCCGGGCGACCTTCGGCGAGACCCCGCACCGCTACCTCCAGCGCCGTCGGGTCGAACGGGCGATGTCCCTGCTGCTCGAGTCGGAACGGGACGTCACGGAGATCTGCTACGCGGTCGGCTTCAGCAGCCTCGGCACCTTCAGCCGTACCTTCCGGGAGATCGTCGGTGAGTCGCCGACCGCCTTCCGGAAGCGACGGAGCTCGGCCGGCGCCGTGCCGAGCTGTTTCACCAAGGCCTGGACCCGACCCAGCAGTTTTGGATAAGCAGCAGGTCAGGGCCGGGTCGTAGCGTGGTCGGCATGACGATGAACACGATCAGCCGCTCGCAGATCTACGTCCTCGACCAGGACGAGGCCCTCGACTTCTACGTCGGCAAGCTCGGCCTGGAGGTCCACACCGACGCCGATCTGGGCTTCATGCGCTGGCTCACGGTCAACATTCCCGGGGACCGTCAGCGGGAGATCCTGCTGGAGAAGCCCGGCCCGCCGGCCCTGGACCCGGCCACCGCCGAGCAGGTGCGGGAGTTGCTCACCAAGGGCGCGCTGGGCGGTTACCTCTTCATGACCACCGACGATGCGTACAAGACGTACGAGGACCTCGTGGCCAAGGGCGTGGACATCACCGACGAGCCGATGGAGCGTCCGTACGGCATCGACTTCGGTATCCGCGACCCGTTCGGCAACCGCATCCGCATCGGCCAGATGTTCTGATCCCACCTGAGGGTCCGTTAGGGTCGGCGGGCGGCCCCGGAGCGGCCGGCGGGACGAGGAGGAACGGTGTCGGACGCGCGGCTGACCGTCGAGGGGACCGGTCCGGTGGCGACCGTGGTGATCAGCAATCCGACCCGCCGGAACGCGATGACCCCGGACATGTGGCGGGGGCTGCCGCCGCTGCTCGACCAGCTGGAGGCGGACCCGGCCATCCGGGTCCTGGTGCTCACCGGGGCGGGGGAGACCTTCTGCGCCGGTGCCGACCTGGGTGACCTGGACGAGCTGCTGGCGGCCGGCGACCACAGCGTGGCGGTGGCCGCCGAGGAACGGCTGGCCGCCTTCGCCAAGCCGACTGTCGCCGCGGTACGCGGTGCCTGTGTGGGCGGCGGCTGCCAGCTCGCCGTCGCCTGCGACCTGCGGATCGCCGCCGCCGACGCCCGGTTCGGCGTCCCGCCGGCCCGGCTCGGGGTGGTCTACCCGACCCCGACGACCCGCCGACTGGCCGCCCTGGTCGGGCCGGCCACCGCCAAGTATCTGATCTTCACCGGCGAGCTGGTGGACGCCGAGCGGGCAGAGCGGGTCGGTCTGGTCGACGAGGTGGTGCCCGCCGATCGGCTCACCGAGCGGATCACCGGGCTGACCGGCACGATCGCCCTCCGTTCCCAGCTCAGCGTCGTCGCCGCCAAGGGGATCGTGGACGGTCGGGCGGACGCCGCGCAGGTGGCCTGGTGGCACCGGCAGGCCCTGGCCAGCGGTGAGGCCGGGGAGGGGGTGGCGGCGTTCCACGAACGCCGCCCGGCGCACTTCACCTGGACGATCCCGCCGACCGGATGAGCCGGCCTCAGATCTCCATCCGTGCGGCCAGGCCCGACTCGCGTAGCTGACGGCGCTGCCCGTTGGCCACGATGACCTCCACGACGATCAGGACGAAGGAGACGGCCGCCAGCAGGCCCAGCGCGCCGGTCGCCGTTATCCGCCGTGCGACGGGGACGAGTGCGAGCAGCACCAGCACGGCGGCCACCCGGGTCCAGATGATCGTCCTGATCGCGCGGGCGATCCGCAGCTGGTAGGCGACGTTGGCCAGGAGGAAGAGGATTATCCCCCCGTAGAGGCCGAAGAGGCCGATGGCGGACAGCGGCTCGTCGGGGTGGTGTTCTTCGAGGTGGCCGACGTTCCTGACCAGCTCGCGTATCCCGAGGGCCGGCAGGAGGATGCCGGCGACCATGGGTAGGTGCAGGTAGCTGTAGGCGTCCCGAGCCAGGGCGAACCTGGTCTTCGGGTCGGCACGTTCCAGGGCCTGCTCACCGACGAGCGCCACCACGTCGAAGTAGGTCCACAGCAGCGCTCCGGTGACGGTCATGGCCAGCAGGACGGCGAACAGGATCGGCCAGCTGATCGACACGTCGGAGCTGGCCGTTCCGATCGAAATGATCGTCTCACCGATGGCCACGATCAGGATCAGTCCGTACCGGTCGCACCAGTGCCGGGCGGAGAAGATGCCTATCTCCCAGACGGGCAGCGTGAAACTACCCAGGTAGTCCACGAGAACGGCCAGTACCCAGAGGAGGGTCACGGTGATGGCGACCTGTCGCTGGTCGGCGAAGACCCGGTGCGGCACGAGCGCGGCGCAGACGAGCAGGGCGGTGCTGGCGACCATCGGCACCGCGGGCACCAGGATGTGCCGGGCCAGGTTCTGGGCCGAGACGGCGTACGCGTAGAGCGCCAGGTGCAGCGACCGCACGAGGAAGTAGCACGTGGGGAAGACGAGCGGACCGTACAACCCGCCGGGCCGGTCGACGAACGTGACGAGGGTCGACATCGCCATCACGAAGGTGATCCCGGTGACCACGAACAACCCGAACCGCATCACCCCGAAGCTGGCCTGCAGGTTGTTGGTCAGCCACGCGAAGGCGCCCCAGGACCACCAGAGCAGGGCCAGCACGAGTAACCCGCGAAGCACGCCCTGCGGGGTGTAGTCGCGGATGATCAATTCGCCGAGCTGGACGAAGGCGAACACGAAGACCAGGTCGAAGAAGAGCTCCTCGGTGGCGGTGCGGGTGCCCTCGCGTACCGGTCGCTTGCCGAGCAGGCTGTCGACGGCGTCGCGCAGGTACCGGCGTACCGGCTTGTGCCCGGTGGTCTTCCCCCTGTCACCTCCGGCCGTCGGTCGGTCCTCCGTCATCGGGTCAGTCTGGCAGCTTCCCCGCCCGAATTGTCTGTTTCGCATCGGTCGTCCGCCGACGCATCCCCCGCCCGCCGCCCGGTCCGACCGGCCCGGTGGGGCGGGTCCGGCGGTCCGGTCGCGGGCGCCTGGCGGTCAGCCGGTTCCGGTGCGGCGGGCGCGGCTGGCCGCGCGGGCCGCGTCGAGCGGCCGATCGACGCACCCGGCCATCTGCACGACCAGTTCACCGTGCAGCAGCGGTCGGTTGACCTCACCGGCGACCTGGAGCGCCGGCCCGGAGAGCGCACGCCAGACGGCGGCGAGCCCCGCGCCGAGGCCGAGCAGCGCGACCCCCGTCCGGGCGAGCGGGGAGCCGGCGGCGGCGGTGGCGCTCACCCCGACCACCGCCAGCAGGACCACCAGCAGCGGTACGAGTACCGGGTAACAGATTCCCCGCGCCGCCCGCACCAGCAGCCGCCGGTCCCGGATGATCAGGTTGCGGGCGACGATCGCGTAGTGCTCCTCGTCGAGCAGGTCCCGGGGGTGCAGCCCGCCGGTGAGCACGCTCCGCCACAGGTCACCCTGGTTGCGCAGCTCGTCGGCGAGGTCGCGCAGCTCCGCCTCGTCCGGGTCGCCGGCCGCCGCCGCGCGGACCGCGGTCGTCCAGCTCGCCAACGAGTGGCGCACCACCGGGGCCGCGTACGGCGGCAGCACCCCGGCCAGCTCGTCCAGCCAGCGGCGTAGCTGGTCCTGCCGGCCGCCGAACCGCTGGGGCAACTGCTCGGCGTCACACCGCCGGACGGTGTCGGCGAGGGAACGCCCGAGCCGGTACGCGATCCCGATCCGGTGGTCGCGGGCCATCGCCCAGCGCAGCACGTCCACGTTCAACTCGTCCAGGGCGACCAGCATCGCGTCGACGTCGCCGGGGTGGTCGTGGCCGGGCTCCCGGATCCGGGACCGGGCGGCGGCGGTCGACGGGCCGGCCCCGTCGTGCCGGGCCAACATGGCGATCTGGCGGAGCGCCACCTCCACGCCGTCGAGGTACATCCGCATCCGCTGCCGCCCCGACATCTCCGTCAGGTTGGACAGCTTCGACCGGGGTGCGACCGGTCGGCCGGCGGGGCCGTCGTCCGGCCCGACGGTCCGCGCGTGGTGGTACGCGTCCGCCATCCACCAGCCGAGTCGCAGCGCGGTCACCACGCCCGCCCGTTCGTCGGCACGTGGGCCTTCCTCGCGTCCGGGCTCGTCGGGGCGGGTGCCCGGCTCCGTCTGGAGCTGGTGGTGGCGTGGCTGCACGGTGTCCCCCGCTGGCGTGGTCATCTGCAACCCAGCTTATTCGTACATAGGTTCTAGTTTCACGAAATTGCCATTTTGCCCCTGTTCGCCGACGTGCCTCACCTCCGCGCCAGCAGACCCCGGGGACGAACCGACCGGACCGGTTCGGCGGCTCCACCCTCGGCGCGCAGGACATGGTTCGCGGCGATGATCCCGGTCGCCGCCGCCCGCTCCATCAACGCGGTCGGAAAGTCCGTGCGGATCCCGTCGCCGGCGAGGTAGAGCCCTGCCGCGTCGGTGCGTACCCCGGGGCGGGTCGCGTGGCCGCCCGGCGCGAACGCCGGAGCCCGGGCCTCCACCCGGGCCCGTAGGTCGCGCACCCGCAGCCCGGCGACCTCCGGCCAGAGCGTCACCAACTCGCCGCGCATCCGCTCGGCCAGCACGTCGGCGGCCACCCCGCGCTCGCAGGCGTACGCGTGCAGCTCCACCACCGAGCCCCCGGTGCTCTCCGCCCAACGGCGGGATGCGTGCTCCAGCCGGTGGTACAGGGTCACCGAGTCCAGGGTGGGCTGCCGGGACACCCCGCTGAACACCGCCCGTCCGGCGGCCACCTCCCCGTCCAGCCAGTACCGCGCGACCGCGTACGGCGGACCGGGCGTGCCGAACGCCGGCGCCCGCGCCACCAGCTCCGGTGCGACCCTCGCCAGGCCGGGCGAGTTCCCGACCAGCGCGGCCAGCCCCGGCGGGTCGACGGCCAGCACCAGGTGCCCGCCCCGGTACGCCGTCCCGTCGCCGGCCGTGACCCGCCAGCCGGCCGCGTCGCGACCCAGTGCGGTGGCCGCCACCCCGGTCAGCACCCGACCGCCGTGCCGCCGCACGTGCTCGGCCAAGGGCTCCCACACCGCCGTCGCGTAGTCCTCGTCCGGGGCGTCGAACGCCAACCCCTCCGCGTTGCCGAGCAGGTAGAAGTGGAACTGCGCGACCATCTCGGCGGCGGACATCTCCGCCTCGTGGTTGAAGAACGAGTGCGAGAAGACCTCGAAGAGCATCGCCCGCGCCCGGTCCGGCAGCCGTAGCGAGTCGAGCAGTTCCTCGGCGGTCCGACCGTCCAGTTCGGCGTAGGTGCGCTCCGGGTCGTACGCCAGCAGCGGCAGGGCCGCGTCCCGGTCCATCCCGCGCAGGTCGCGCAGGCGCAGGCTCGGGCTGCGCAGCAGCAGCGCGAGCAGGTTCGCCGGCGGGGCGGGTGGGAGCCGGCCGAACTCCTCGGTCGGCCACCGGGCACTGAGGATCGGGTAACCGGGGACCGCCTTGAGGAAACCGAGTGTCGGGTCGATCCGGCGCAGGATCGACCGCCAGTTGTAGTACTGCCGGAAGAACGCGTGGAAGCCGTGCTCGACGACCTGCCGGCTGCCGTCGGCGAGGGTTTCCGGCCACGCGCCGAGCCGCCCGCCCAGGGTGGGCGCGGCTTCCAGCGCGGTCACCCGTACGCCCCGCTCGGCGAGCACCACCGCCGCCGACATGCCGGCGATGCCGCCGCCGACCACCACCACGTCGACCGGGTGCGGCACGCGGGCCGGACCACCGCCACCCGGGTCGACCACGTGTTCCCGTACGCCGATCAACCGGCCGACCCGCTGCGACAGCGCCATACGCCCCAGTTTGCACCAGTTCGTTGCCTACCGCCTCGCGTGGGCGCGCCACGCCGGTCGGGTGTTTGCAGGGGACCCCTGCACGGCAAAAAGCGGTAACAGGGGACCCCTCCTACCACCTCAGGCGGGTGGCAGGCACCGGCGCGGGCGGTCGGAGTCGGGCCAGACGTACTCCAGGTCGGGCGGGACGTCACCGAAGATCGGGCGGTAGTGGTCGGGATCCTTGCGCAGGAGCGAGGACCGGTGGCTGCGGTGCAGGTCCGCCCGGCCCAGCCAGGGCGGAAGTTCGCCGGCCCGGGCCAGCTCGTCCTGGGCGCGGACCCGGCTGATGCCGCAGGCGTTGGCGAGGTCGGCGGTGAGCGTCGTCGCGCAGGTGTCCGCCCGCCCCGGAGCACACCACACCGTGCAGACGTCCAGTCCGTACCGGACCAGCGCCTCCTCGTACCCGGCCCACATGCGCACCGCCGGGTGGTTGCGCCAGCCGTATCCGGGCCGGGTCAGCCCGCGCAGCACCTGGATCGCCTCGACCCGCTGCTTGCCGAGGCGCCGCTGGTCCAGCGCCCGTGCGCTGGCGTCGAAGTCCGGGTACGGCAGGAAGGTCTGCACGGTTCCGCTCTACCCGCCCCGGGCCGGCGCATGCCTGGCCGCGATCATGCGGGCCGCGCCGACTGGGTGGCACTGGCTACCATGCCGCACATGGCGGAGCCTCTGCTCGACCGTGCGTGGCGGGCCAGCCGGCGGTTACGGGCCAACGCGGGTTCCCGCCCCCACTACGTGGTCTGCGGGCACGACCCGCTCGCCTACTGGGTGGTGCGGGCACTGCTCGCCGGCGAGGTGTCCACCGGCCGGATCCGGGTCACCCTGATCGTGCCCGAGCGGCGCCGTTCCGACGGGCCGGACGGCCGGGACGTCCACGGCATCGACGTGGTCCTGGCCGACCGGCTCGACGAGGCCGCCTTCCGCCGGGCCGGGCTGGCCGGCGCGGACGGGCTCGCGCTGTTGCACCAGGACGACGTGGGCAACATGCATGCCGCGCTCTGCGCCCAGGAGGTGGAGCCGAGGCTGCGCCTGGTGGTCCGGATGTTCAACACCGGCCTGGCCAACGGCGTACGGCAGATCTTCCCCGACTCGGCGGTCCTCTCCGACGCCACCATGGCCGCCCCGGCGTTCGTGGCCGCCGCGTTGGGCGAGGTCGCCCCGACCCATTTCCGGCACGCGGGCCGCACCCTCTACGTGGCCCGTCGCGACGACGTCCGCCCGGAGGAGGTCGTCTGCGCGGTGGCCGACACCCGGGACGCGGGCGAGGTACGGGTGCTCCCCGCCGACGGTTCCACCGCGGACGTGGTGCTCGCCGAGGCGACCGGCCGGATGCCGGGCGCCGAGCTGGCCGCGCGACGACTGGCCAGGGCCCGGCGTCGCCGTCGGCCGGCCGTGGTGCTGCTCCGGGCGGTGCGCAGCTTCGCCACCCGCAAGATCGGCGTCGCGGTGCTGGTGCTGCTCGCGGTGATCGGGGTGCTCGGTTGGCTCAACGCCCGCGCCGCCCACCTCAACTGGGCGGATGCGCTCTACCTGACCCTGGTCACCACGCTCAGCGGCCAGGACCCGGACCCGAACAAGTCTCTCGCCGAGCAGGTCATGCAGGTGGTGCTGAGCATCGCCGGGCTGGCCCTGATTCCGCTGATCACCGCGGTGGTGGTCGACGGCGTCGTGAAGGCCCGGCTGGCCCTGCACTCCGGACGTATCCAGCCGGAACGCTCCGGGCACGTGGTGGTCGTCGGCCTCGGCAACCTCGGCACCCGGGTGATGGCCCAACTGAACGACTTCGGCGTCGAGGTGGTGGCGATCGACAAGATCCCCGAACCGCGCGGGGCGTCGTTGGCGCGGCGGCTGGGTGTACCACTGATCGTGGGCGACGCGGCGCTGGAGGAGACGCTGCGGGCGGCCTCGGTGGGCACCTGCCTTGCGCTGGTGGTGGTCTCCACCGACGACGGGGCGAACCTCCGGGCCGCGTTGAACGGCCGCGCGCTCAACGACGAGTTGCGCGTGGTGCTGCGACTCTTCGACGGCGACTTCGCCGAGCGGGTCCAGCGCGCCTTCGGAATCGGCATCTCGCGCAGCGTGTCTTACCTGGCCGCGCCGTCGTTCACCGCCGCGCTGCTGGACCGCGCGATGATCGCCACCATTCCGGTCGGCCGGCACGCGCTGCTGGTCACCGAGGTGTCCGTGGCCGCCGGGTCGCCGCTGGACGGTCGCGCGCTCGCGGCGGTCGACCGCCCCGGCAGCGTACGGCTGCTCGCGCACGCCCGTGCCGGTCAGTCCCGCATCGAGTGGGCACCCGACCCGCGTCTGGTGATCACTGCGGGGGACCGGATGACCGTGCTGGCCCGCCGGGCCGGCCTGAACGCCCTGCTCCGCGAGGCCGCCGCGTCGACCTCCCCGGCCCCGGATGCGCTCGCCGGACCGTCCGCCGCCCCCGCGCCGCCGTCGGCCCCACCCTCAGCCGCCCGGGGCACTCCGCCGGCTCCCGGTGTCGTTCCGTCACCACGAGAGCGGTCCGTCGCCGACCAGGAGAGGGACGAGGCCGGGGAGGCGCCACCCCCGGACCGCCCACCCGCCTGACCGACCCCGCGCTCGATCGGCTCCGCTCGCTCGATCGACTCCGTTTCGATACGGGTGCATCCGACGCGTGCCACACCCCGAGATCGCCAAAACTGGGCGTCGCGAAGGAGGCCAGCGGGGTCCGGCCAGATCAACTCCAGATCGCCGAGGTGGCGGTGTCGGGCTCGCGTGGACCGGCCCGCTTCGCCGAGACGGAGTCGATCAAGAAAGTCGATCAACCAGATCGCTGAGGGGCGAGGTGGTGGCGGAGGGCGTACCAGATCGTCCCGAGGACGAGGACGCCGAGACCGCCGACGACGCTGCCCAGCGGCAGGTTGACCACGAGCAGCAGGCAGCCGACCAGCCCGGCCACCGCCAGCGCCCGCACCGGCAGTCGCCGGCCCGGTTCCCGGCCCAGCGTCAGCGCGGCGGCGTTGGTGATCGCGTAGTAGACCAGCACCGTGCAGGACGAGAACCCGATCGCGCCCCGTACGTCGCCGAGCAGCACCACGGCGATCACCACGGCGGCGACGGCCAGTTCGGCGCGGTGCGGCACCCGGTGCCGGGGGTGCACGGCGGCGAGTGCGGTCGGCAGGTCGCCGCGACGGGCCATCGCCAGCGTCGTCCGCCCCACCCCGGCGACCAGGGAGAGCAGCACCCCGGTCACCGCGACGGTCGCCCCGGCGCGGACCACCCAGGCCAGGTCGGGCAGGCCGGCGGCGGTCACCACGTCGACCAGGGGCGCGGTGGAGGAGGCCAGCGCGTCGGCCCCGAGCACGCCGACCGTCACCGTCGCCAGGGTCAGATAGATCGCCAGCACGATGCCCAGCGCCAGTGGCACCGCGCGGGGGATGGTGCGCTCCGGGTCGCGGACCTCCTCGCCGAGCGTGGCGATCCGGGCGTAACCGGCGAATGCGAAGAAGAGCAGCCCGGCGGCGGTGAGCACGCCCCGGGCGGAGCCGTCCAGACCGTCCACCCGATCTGGTGTGACCGCGCCGAGACCGGTCACCGTGACCAGGGCCAGCACCGTCAGCACCACGCCGACCAGGATCTTCGTCGCGGTGGCGGTCCTGCCGACGCCGCGCAGGTTCACCCCGGTCACCGCCACGACCGCGCCGACCGCGACGAGCCGCGCCTGCCCCGGCCAGAGGTACGCCCCGATGGTCAGCGCCATCGCCGCGCAGCTCGCCGTCTTGCCGACCACGAACCCCCAGCCGGCGAGGAAACCGGGGTACCGGCCGAGCCGTTCCCGCCCGTACACGTAGGTGCCGCCGGACTCGGGGTACCGGGCGGCCAGTCGGGCCGAACTGGTCGCGTTGCAGAACGCGACGAACCCGGCCAGGGCCACCGCGAGCAGCAGGCCCGCGCCGCCGGCCGCCGCAGCGGCCGGGGCGAAGACCACGAAGACGCCCGCGCCGAGCATCGACCCCAGGCCGATCACCACGGCGTCGGCCAGACCCAACCGTCGCGCCAGCCGCTCCACGAGCGTGACCTTAGGGGTACGAGATGAACGGGCGGTTCCAGTTCCGCAGACGCCCCGGCAGCGGAAGGTCGTCCCAGGGCATCCGGTGCAGGATCCGGTCCAGCAGCAGCCCGAGCAGCAACCCGGCCACCGAGTCGGTCAGCCAGTGCCAGCCCAGGTAGGTCGTGGTGAACATGACCACGACCGGTGGGACCACCCGGATCACGGTGACCAGCCGGGGCGACATGCGCCGGCCGTAGCTGCGCAGCAGCGGGGCGAGCAGCAGCGCCAGCACGCCGTACCAGAGGATCGCGTTGGCCACGTGGCCCGACGGGTACGACTGGGCGAACTTGAGCGGCAGCTCGTCCTGGAAGAGGGGGAGCGTCTGCTCGGGCGGCAGGTACGGCTCCTTGACGCTGGCGCTCGGCGCGGGTCGGGCGGTCCACACCTTCAGGGGGCCGATGGTGACGTACGTCAGCGCGAAGGCCACCACGCTGGGCAGGAGCGGACGCAGCGAGTGGAGCCGGACCGCCAGCAGCAGCCCGAGCCCTGCCGTGAGCAGGGTCAGCGGCATGCCCTGCCCGAGGTAGTTGAAGACCACCGCGATGCCGTACGCCACCGGGGGTCGGTGTGCGTCGGCCCAGTCGGCCACCGCCCGGTCGATGCCGAAGAAGTGACGGTCGGCGAGCGCCACGGTGACCGCCACCAGCCCGGCCAGCAGCAGCGCGTCGAACCACCAGCCGGCGGGCCGGACCGGCCGCAGCCATCTGTCCCGTCGCGTCGTGGGCTCCCGCACGCCGATCACGCTACCGGCCGCCGCCGACGCCGGTCCGGTGCGGCCCCGACCACGGCGCGTACCGGGAGCGGCGGCGCGGTGGTACGTCAATGGCTGTGTGCCCAGCCACGAAGGGAGGCGCGGTGCGGGCGGAGACGGCATGCTTGTCCCGTGCGGATCACTTCGGCTCTCGTCGACCCGGCGCTGCTCGACCTGCCCTGGTCGACCCCGCTGGAGGAGTGGCCTGCCGAGCACCTGGTGGCCCTCCCTCAGGGCATCTCCCGGCACATCGTCCGGTTCGTGCGGATGGGTGGCTACGTCTACGCGGTCAAGGAGACCGGCGAGCGGGTCGCCGAGCGCGAGTACGACCTGCTCCGGGCACTGGAACGGATCGACTTCCCGGCCGTGGAGGCGGTGGCGATCGTCGCCGACCGACACGCCCCGGACGGGCAACCGCTGGACCCGGTGCTGATCACCCGGCACCTCCAGTTCTCCCTGCCGTACCGGGCGCTCTTCTCGCACACCCTGCGCCCGGAGACCCTGGAACGGCTCCTCGACGCGCTGGCCGCGCTGATCGTCCGGATGCACCTGACCGGCTTCTTCTGGGGCGACTGCTCGCTGTCGAACACCCTGTTCCGTCGGGACGCGGGCGCGTTCGCCGCGTACCTGGTGGACGCCGAGACCGGAGCCCTGCGCAGCTCCCTCTCCAACGGCCAGCGGGGCGAGGACCTGGAGATCGCCCGGGTGAACATCTTCGGTGAGGCGCTGGACCTCCAGGCCGCCGGCCTGCTGCACGAGTCGATCGACCCGGAAGTGGTCTGCGAGGAGGTCGTGCAGCGGTACGAGCGGCTCTGGCACGAGGTCACCTACGAGCAGCAGGTCGAGCGGGACGCCCGCCACGACATCGAGGGGCGGATCCGGCGCCTCAACGACATGGGCTTCGACGTCGCCGAGGTGTCGCTCGCCACGATCGACGGTGGGCGTTACCTGATCCGCCCGAAGGTCGTCGACGTCGGCTACCACACCCGGCGCCTGCTCCGGCTGACCGGCCTCGACGCCGAGGAGAACCAGGCCCGCAAGCTCCTCAACAACCTGGATGCGTACCGGGCGGAGAGCGACCTGACCGACGAGCAGCAGGCCGCGCACCGCTGGCTGACCGAGGTGTTCGAGCCGGTGGTCCGAGCGGTCCCCGCCCACCTGCGGCGCAAGCTGGAGCCGCAGGAGTTGTTCACCCAGATCATCGAGCACAAGTGGCTGCTCTCCGAGCGGGCCGGCCGCGACGTCGGGATGGGGCCGGCGGTCCAGTCGTTCCTCAACGACGTGCTGGTGCACCGCCCCGACGAGCAGGCCGTGCTCGGCGTCGACGTCGCTGACGTCTGACCCCGACCCGACCCGACCCGACCCCGACCCCGGACCAGGCCGCGTCCGAGCCGTGGCGGGGATCCGCGTCGAGCTCTGCTCCGGGCCGGAGTTGCCCTGCTCGGGCCGACTCGGGGCCGACCCCGGGGCTGACCTTCCGGGTAGAGGTACTTACGTCCGGTGTCCTTTGGAGCTGCCCGCACATACGGGGCGCGCCGGCCGCCGGTTGGCGGGGCCGCGGATCGTCGGTTGGCGGGGCCGCGGATCGTCGGTTGGTAAGGCCGCGGGCCGTCGGTTGGTAAGGCCGCGGGCCGTCGGTTGTGGGTCGCGGATCGTTGATTGGCGGGGCGGCGGATCGTCGGTTGGCGGGGCTGCGGGCTCGGGTGGACGGCCGTGGACCGCCGTCGAGGGGCGGGCGCACCGACGGGGCAGCTCCAAAGCGTCCCAACGGGTGTACTTCACCTGACGGGCCGCCGCCCGGCCCGGTCGGCGGGGCGCACCTGACCAGGCCGGCCCGAGCACACCTCGCCCGGTCGGTCTGGGTGGCTGCGCTCCGTTCAGTCCAGCCACTCACCGCCGCGCATGACGCGGAGCACGGTGAGGTCGTCGTCGAGGACGACGAGGTCGGCGCGGAGACCGACCTGCAACGCACCGAGGCGGTCGCCCAGGCCGAGCGCACGGGCCGGGGTGGTGGCGACCATCCGGCAGACGTCGGACATGGCGATCCCGGCGGCCACCGCCTGCCGCAGCGCGGCGTCCATGGTGAGGGTGCTGCCGGCGATCGCGCCGTCCCGGGTGAGCCGGGCCACCCCGTCGGCCACGGTGACCGACTGTCCGCCCAGCTCGTACTCGCCGTCGGCCATGCCGGCGGCGGCCATCGCGTCGGTGATCAGGGCGGTCCGTTCGGGGCCGGCGACGGAGGTGGCGAAGGTGAGCATCCCGTCGTGCAGGTGCACGCCGTCGGCGACCAGCTCACAGACCACGTTCGGCGCGGAGAGCAGGGCCACCGCCGGTCCGGGCTCGCGGTGGTGCACCGGGCGCATGCCGTTGAACAGGTGGGTGGCGACGCTGGCTCCGGCGGCGATCGCCGCCCGGGTCTGGTCGTAGCTGGCGTCGGTGTGCCCGATCGCCGCGACCACCCGCTCGCCGGTGAGCAGCTTGACGGCGTTCAGCGCCCCGTCGCGTTCCGGGGCCAGGGTGACCATCCGGACCGCGCCCTCGCCGAGGCGGATCAGCTCGGTCAGTTCCTCGGCGGACGGGTCGCGGAGGAACTCCGGGTTCTGTGCCCCGCACCGGACCGTCGACAGGTACGGCCCCTCGAAGTGGATGCCGGCGAGCACCCCCTCCCGCACCAGCGGGGCGAACGCCGTGGTGGCCTCCCGCATCAGCGCGAACGGGGAACTGACCAGGCTGGCCAGCAGGGTGGTGGTGCCGTGCCGCAGGTGGAACGCGGCGGCCCCCCGGGCGGCCTCCGGGTCGCCGGTGGTGAAGGTGTGCCCCCCGCCGCCGTGGGTGTGCATGTCGACGAAGCCGGGGACGATCCAGTGGCCGTCGCGCGCCGACGGGTACTCGGCGACCGCCCGGATCTTGCCGTCATCAATCTCCACACACCCCTGGCGGATCACGCCGGTCGGGGTCACCACCTTGCCGGTCACCCGTTGGGTCATCAGGGCTCCAGAGAGTCGAGGGCGAGCAGGGCCGCACCGAGACAGCCGGCCTCGTCGCCGAGTGTGGCGGCGACCAGACGCGGCTCCCGGTGGAAGGTCATCCGTTCCCGCAGTGCGGTACGGAGCGGGTCGAACAGGTGACGTCCGGCCCGTACCAGGCCGCCGCCGAGCACCATGGTCTGTACGTCGAAGAGCGCCTGACCGGTGGCGAGCCCGTCGGCGAGCGCCTCGACGGCGCTGCTCCAGACCTCCCGGGCCAGTTCCTCGCCGGCCACGGCCCGCTCGACCACCTCGGCGGCGGTGCTTCCCGGCACGCCGGACAACTCGGCGTAACGACGGCCGATCGCGGCGGCCGAGGCCACCGCCTCCAGGCAGCCGACGCGTCCGCAGCCGCAGCGTGGGCCGTGCGGGCGTACCAGGATGTGACCGATCTCCCCGGCGGCGCCGTGCGCGCCGACGGCGGCCGACCCGTCGACCACGTGGGCGGCGGCGATGCCGGTGCCGACCGCGACGAACAGCACGTGCCGGGTGTCGTGACCGGCCCCGAGCCGGGCCTCGGCCAGGCCCCCGGCGCGCACGTCGTGGCCGAGCGTCGTGGGCAGGCCGAGTCGTTCGGTCGCCAGCTTCCGCAGGGGTACGTCCCGGAAGCCCAGGTTCGCCGACCAGACCGCCACCCCGGCGACATCGTCGATGACACCGGGTACGGCGACGCCGAGCGCCCGGGGGGCGAGCCCGTCGGCGCGGGCCCGGTCGGCGAGTCCCCCGGCGACGTCCAGGATGGTGCCCACCACCGCGTCGGGGCCACGGTCGGCACGGGTCGGGTGCCGTTCCGTGTGGACGACCGTGCCGTCCGGGCGGACCAGGGCACACTTCATCCCCGTTCCGCCGACGTCCAGTGCGACGACCACCGGATCGCCGGCCCGGCCGGCGACGGGCGGGCCTGCGGTCACGCGAGCACCACGGAGCGGGACAGGTGCCGGGGCGCGTCGGGGTCGAGGCCCCGGCAGGTGGCGAGCGCGACCGCGAAGCGCTGCGCCAGGATCAGGTCGGCCATCGGGTCCACCGGGTTCCGTCCGGCGGCCCACCGGCCGAGCACCGTGCGGCAGCCGTTGGTACGGCTGTGCACGAAGGCCGCACCGGTGGCGGCGACGTCCTCGGCGAGCCCCTCCGGGATCTCGCCGAAGGCCCAGACCAGCCGGCCGGGAGCGGCGATCGAGATCGGCCCATGCCGGTAGTCCATCGCCGGGTACGCCTCGGCCCAGAAGGTGGCCGCTTCCCGGCACTTGAGCGCCGCCTCCTGGGCCAGACCGACGGTCCAGCCCCGGCCGAGGAAGGTGGCCTGCTCCACCCGGGCCGGGTCGAGCGGCAGCGGCGCGCGGACGGCCACCTCGGCGTCGGCGGCCAGCGCGGAGACGTTGTCGCCGAGGTGGGCGCGGAGCAGGGCCAGGGCGGTGGTGGCGAACCGGGTCTGCACCACCGACCGTTCGTCGGCGAAGGGCAGGGTGACCGCGGCGTCGGCCAGGCGGGTCGCGGGGGAGTCCGGGTCGCCGACGATCGCCGTGGTCGGCAGTTGACCGCGCAGCGCGGCGAGCAGGTCGGTGACCTCGGTGGTGGTGCCGGACCGGGTGATCGCGATGAGCCGGTCGTAGCGGCGGCCCACCGGGAACTCGGAGGCCTGGAAGGCGTCGGTCTCGCCCAGCCCGGCGGCCTCCCGGCGGGCAGCGTAAGCACTGCTCATGAACCAGGAGGTGCCGCAGCCGACGACCGCCACCCGCTCGCCGGGGCGGGGCAACCGGTCGGTGACGGTCGGGGCGAGGTGCGCCGCCTCCCGCCAGCAGTCCGGCTGGCTGGCGATCTCCGCGTCCACGTACGCCATGAGAACTCCTCGCAGGGGAGACTGTGCGCAATACCGCTCGTTACGGGCATGTTTCGAGCGCCATTCTGCGCGAACCCGGGGGGTCATGGCAACCGCTTGCGCGATTGAGCAACGCATTGCTTTGCGTGCCCGCGTTTCGCGCACTACTGTGCACGCAACCAATCACGTTCCGTGCAGTCAGGGGAGGCTCCCGCGGTGGACCGGTACGCCCGATGGAACGCCCTGCTGGAGATGTTGACCGACGACGGTCGAGTCAGCGTCGAGGAGGCCGCCGGGCGGCTGGACGTCTCCCAGGCCACCATCCGCCGGGACTTCGACCAGCTCGCCCAGCAGCAGATGATCACGCGTACCCGGGGCGGTGCGGTCGCCAACGGGGTCTCGTACGACCTGCCGCTGCGCTACAAGACCGCCAAGCACTCGGCCGAGAAGCAGCGGATCGGGGCCGCCGCCGCCGCGCTGGTCTCGCCCGGCACCGTGGTCGGCCTCAACGGCGGCACCACCAGCACCGAGGTCGCCCGGGCCCTCGCCGTCCGGCCCGACCTGAACACCAGCGCCGAGGGCGCCCAGCTCACCGTGGTCACCAACGCCCTGAACATCGCCAACGAACTGCTGGTGCGGTCCCGGATGAAGATCGTGGTGGCCGGTGGGGTGGTGCGGCCGAAGTCGTTCGAGCTGGTCGGCCCGCTGGGCGGGGCGCTGCTGCGCGAGGTGACGCTGGACGTCGCCCTGCTCGGGGTGGACGCGATCGACCCGCAGCTCGGGGCCGCCGCCCACCACGAGGGCGAGGCGGCGATGAACAACCTGATGGTGGCCCGGGCCCGGCGGGTGGTGATCATCGCGGACTCGTCCAAGCTCGGCGGTCACGCCTTCGCCCGGATCTGCCCGGTGGACCGGGTGGAGACCCTGGTCACCGACTCGGGGGCCGCGCCCTCGGTGGTCGAGGAGTTCCGGGCCGCCGGGGTCACCGTCGTCTGCGCCTGATCGGTGGGGCGAGTTCGCCCGTTCGGTCGGCGTTTCCGCCCCCACTATTTCGGATAACACAGTATTGTCTCTCCCGTCATAAACCCGAGCGGGGGAGGTCGACGTGCCCGCCGTCCTGGAAATTGAAGGTCTACGCAAGACGTACAAGAGCCGGAGGCGCGGCGAGCGGCACGCGCTGGACGGCTTCGACATGCGGGTCGACGCCGGGCAGGTGCACGGCTTCCTCGGCCCGAACGGCTCCGGCAAGACCACCACCCTGCGCACCCTGCTCGGCCTGATCCGGGCGAACGCCGGCCGGATGGCGCTGCTGGGCCGGGAGGTCCCGGCCGCGCTGCCAGAGGTGGCCGGACAGGTCGGCGCGATCGTGGAGAGCCCGCAGTTCTTCCCGCACTTCTCCGCGCGGGACACCCTCGCGCTGCTCGCCGGGGCCGGGGAGGTCGCGCCCCGCCGGGTCGACGAGGTGCTGGAGCTGGTCGGGCTCCGCGACCGGGCCGGCGAGCGGGTCAAGACGTACTCGCTGGGCATGAAGCAGCGCCTCGCGGTCGCCTCGGCGCTGCTCAAGGATCCGAAGCTGCTGATCCTCGACGAGCCGGCCAACGGCCTCGACCCGGGCGGGATCCGGGAGATGCGCACGCTCATGCGCGACCTGGCCGCCTCCGGGATGACCGTGGTGCTCTCCAGTCACATCCTCGGCGAGATCCAGCTCATCTGCGACTCGGTCACCATCATCTCGCTGGGCCGCCGGGTCGCGTTCGGGCCGGTCGACGAGGTGCTCGCCCGCTACTCCGGCGGTGCGGTCCGGATCCGGCTGGAGGCGGTCACCGACCTGCCGCTCGCCGCCGAGACGCTGCGCCGCTCCGGCGTGCAGGTCACCGGGTACGACGACCACCTGATGCTGGCCGGCGTGGACAAGCCGGCCACGGTGACCCGGCTGCTCGCCGAGAACGGTCTCTACGTCAGCGAACTCGCCCCGGTCACCGCCGACCTGGAGAGCGTCTTCCTGGAACTGACCGCCACCGCGCCGGTTCCCGGCCAGCACCGCCAGGTCGACCAGTCCCGCAAGGTCGGCGGCAACACCCAGGGAGGGCGGAGCGCATGAGCCTGTACGTCACCGAACTGCGTCGCCTCGGCAAGCGCCGCTTCACCCGGTACATGACCCTGATCGGCCTGCTGGTGCTCCTCGCCGTGGCGGTCGGTACGTTCCTCACCAACCAGAAGATCGGCCCGGAGCAGCGCGCCGCCGCCGAGCGTACGGCCCAGTCGCAGTACGAGGAGCAGGTCCGGTACTCCGAACAGGAACGGGCCGCCTGTGACCGGGCCAAGGCGGCCGGAGAGCCGACCAACGGTCGGTACCCCGACGACTGCTCGGTCATCACCCCACCGACCCGCGAGTCGTTCGAGGCGCAGTGGTTCCTGCCGTCGACCTTCGACTTCCGCACCAGCTTCGGTTCGACCCTGGTCACGTACGCGGCCATCCTGGGGCTGATCGCCTTCGTGGTCGGCGCCTCCTTCGTCGGCGCCGAGTGGAGCACCGGCGGCATGATGAACCTGCTGCTGTGGCGGCCGAAGCGGCTCAACGTCCTGCTGACCAAGCTGGCCGCCCTGCTCACCGGTGTGGTGGCGGTGACCGTGCTCGGGCTGCTCGCGTGGACGGCGGCCTTCTGGGCGGTCGGCTCCTTCCGGGGCAGCACGGACAAGATGACCTCGGGCGTCTGGCAGTCCTTCGCCCTCACCGGCCTGCGCGGATTCGCGTTGGTGGTGGTCGCGGCGGTGGTCGGGTTCGCCCTGGCCTCGCTGGGCCGGCACACCGCCTTCGCTCTGGGTGGCGTGCTCGCGGTGGGCGTCGTCGGGCAGTTCGGTCTCGGCGTGGTGCTCGCCCTGGCCGACGTGAAGTTCCCCGAGGCCTGGCTGATCCCCACCTACGGCCTGGCCTGGATGGGGAAGGAGGTCAAGCTGCAGAACTACGACGCCTGCAACTTCTCCGTGTCCGGGGGCTGCGAGCCCGACGTCCTGACCATCACCTGGCAGCACTCCTCGGTGCTGCTCGCCACCGGACTGGTGCTCGCCCTCGGCGCAGCCATCTGGTCGATGCGTCGTCGCGACATCGCCTGACCGCCGCCGTGGTGCCTGCAGGGGTCCCCTGTTCATCATTTCCGGTGAGCAGGGGGCCCCTGCACCCGCCTGGTGGTAGCAGGGGACCCTTGCCGGCACCTGGGCGGTGGGCGCGTCGGACGCGCGATGCGGGGTTGGCCCAACCTGGTTACCCTGGGATTCCCCGGTTGGCGTCGCCCGGCCGGCCGCCTGCCCGAGGAGCGCCATGCAGCCGTCCGCCGACGCGTTCCCCGGCCGTGCCGACCGCACGGAGCCAGCGTCGTCGCCTCCCTCGCGCGGGGTGCCCCCGCCCCGGTCCGCCCCGGAGGTGGAGTCCCACCCGGCGGCCGGCTCGGCACAGACCCCGCTTCCCGACGACGATGGAGCCGTGCCGTCGCCACAGGATGCCGGTGGTACGGGACCTGCGGACGGACTGACCGAGCGCGAGCGGGGGATCCTCGCCTTCGAGCGGCACTGGTGGCGGCACGCCGGTGCCAAGGAACAGGCCATCCGGGACACCTTCGGCCTCTCCGCCACCCGGTACTACCAGCTTCTCAACGGGCTGCTGGACAATCCGGCCGCCCTCGCCGCCGATCCGCTGCTGGTCGGCCGGCTCCGCCGGCTGCGCTCGTCCCGGGCCCGGAACCGCCGCCGTTGACCTGGTGATGGCGGGCTGACGCCTCGTCGGGGAGCCGGTGACGCCGACCGTCGTATGCCTGCGGAATCGGGGCATGCCGGCTGGCGGGGCGGGTAGGCGGGTCCTGGTCCCGTCCGAGCGGGATCCGGGGCGACGAGGGGAGCCGCATGGCCGCAGGCTGGTACGCCCACCGTCCCGCGCCGCTGCTGGCCGCCGCGCTGGCCGGGGCACTCGCGGGCTGGCTGGCCCGGTCGCGTGTGGCGCAGCGGAGCACGGCCACGCAGACCGTGGCGCAGCGGGCCGCGCCGGAGCAGACTGCGCCGGAGTCGACCGGGGTGCGGTCGGCCGCGACCGGGCCGGCGCGGGGGCCGTCCCCGCTGCCGGAACCCGTGCCGTTTCCGGAAGGAGCGGCGGTCGACGCGCCGTACACCGCCGAGGAGCCCTACACCGGGCGGCCCCGGTACGCACCGGCGGCGCGCCCGTGGCGAAGCGACGTTCCCGGCGGCATGCCACCCTGACGGACACCAACGTCCCCGGCGGCATGCCACCATGATGGACCCGGTCCGGCCACCCACGGGGAGGACGATCGATGATGCAGGTCAGCTCCGCTTCCACGGCGGCGCCCGGCCGGTTGGAGAACGAGGACCTGGCCTTCCGCTTCGGAACCGTGGTGGGAGTGCTCGACGGCGCGACCGTGCCGGACGGCTTCGACACCGGTTGCGTCCACGGTCCGGCCTGGTACGTCCGGCACCTCGCCGCCCGGATCGGGTTCGCTGAGGCGACCCGGCCGGCCGCCACCCTGATGAGCAATCTGGCGGCGGCGATCCTCGCGGTCCGGGCCGACCACGGTGGCGTCTGCGACCTGGACCACCCCGGTACACCGTCGGCCACCGTCTGCCTGCTGCGTGACGGCGGCGACCGGGCCGACTACCTGGTGCTCTGCGACAGCCCGCTGGTGCTGGACACCGGCCGGGTGACGGTGGTCTCCGACGACCGGCTGGATGCCGCCCTGGCCGACCTGCGCGCGGTGGCCCACACCGTTCCGGTCCGCGCCGACGACCCGGCCACCCGGTTCCGTCGGGCGGTCGCCGTGCAGCGGGAACGGATGAACCGTACGCACGGCTACTGGGTGGCCGCCAGCGACCCGGACGCGGCGTACCACGCGGTGACCGGGTCGGTGCCGCTGCGCGGGCCGGACGCGCTGCGTCGGGCGGTGCTGCTCAGCGACGGCGCGTCCTGCGCGGTCGAGCAGTTCGGCCTGTTCGGCTGGGACGGCCTGTTGGACCTGGTCACCACCGAGGGACCGGGAGCGCTGATCGAACGGGTCCGGACCGCCGAGCGGGAACACCCGGACCGGTTGCGGCGGAACAAGCGTTCCGACGACGCGTCGGTCGTCCTGTGCGAGTTTCCGGAGCCGGCTGACCCCGGAGCGTGACCAGGAACACTCACCCCCGCCGACCGGCTGGTACCGGCCGGCCGGACCGGTGGTGCCCGACGGAAGGGTGGACGCCGGTCGGGTGGGGCCGGCAGACTGCGGCGCGTGGCAGGTGCTGTCCGGCTGGAGCCGGTCGACGAGCGGAACCTGGAGCCGCTGCTTTCGGTGGCCGCCGCCGAGGCGGAGCCGAGTGACGTGATGCCGCCGGTGGAGGCGCCGGCCGGCTGGTCGGCGGCTCGTCGGGAGGCGTTCCGCGAGTTCCACCGTGCCCACTTCGGTGGCTTCGACGGTCCGACCGGCACCGTCATGTTCGCGATCCTGCTCGGCGGCGAGGTCGTCGGCATGATCCGGATGGCCCGCCGGGCAGAGCCCGGCACCGTGGAGACCGGGATGTGGCTGGGGCGTTCGGCCCGCGGCCAGGGGGTCGGCGCGGCGGCCCTGCGGGAGCTGCTCAACGTCGCCGCCGCGCACGGCATGCGTACCGTGGCCGCCGAGACGACCGTCGACAACACCGGGGCCCTCGGCGTGCTCGCCCGGTGCGGCGCGAAGTTGCGCGAGGACGGCGAGACGGTACATGCGGAAATCTGTCTGGATTCCGCCCCGCCGATGCCGTAATTCGTTTTATCGGTCTTTCCGCCAGGCGCTGGGAATTATCTGGTCCCGGCTGCCCATTCGTCCGCTTCTTCCCTGGTCGGCAGGGTGGCGGGGTCGCTTTCGGTGTGCTCCGGTAATCGTGTCCCGAGGTTTTGTCTGCGGGGGTCAGGGTACTGCCGACCAGTCCGTTGAAATGGGACTGCCCGATTGGACGCGTTGTCGTGTTCAGCCCCCGGTAATTGTCATGACCTCGCGTATCGGGCTTTCGCGCTGCACCGGGGAGGTAAGGAGTGCACCATGAAGAGCGGGACACGAATCGGGCTCGCCGTCGGTCTCGGCTACGTCCTCGGCCGGCGTCGCCGGCTGCGTACCGCGCTGACTCTGGCCGCCGCCGTGGCGGCCGGACGGATGAGTCGGGACCCGGCCGGACTGCGCAAGCTCGGTGATCTCGTGCAGGCGTCGCCCCAGCTGCACAACCTGAGCCGCCTCGGGGGGCCGCTGGTCGGGGCCGGCCGGGCGGCGGCGACCGCCGCGGTCGGCAGCGGCATCGACACGGTCAGCGGCAAGCTCCGGGGCCGGGCCGACGCGCTGCGGCGGAAAGCCGGCGGCGACGGCCGTGACGGCGGAAACGGCGGTGATGGGGAAGACCGCAGTGACGGCGGCGACGACCGTGACCGTGGTGACGCGCGTGACCGTGCCCGTGACCGTGGTGACAAGGGCGGGCAGCGCGACAGTCGCGGACAGCGCGACTCCGGCGACGCTGCCGGGCAGCGGGGGTGGTGACCATGTCGGTCCCCTCGAACCCGGGCCTGAACCTGCGCGGCAGGCTGCGCGACCAGTTGCTGCGTGACGCGCGGGACCTGGTCGGGGCGATCGGCGAGCGGGCCGTGTCCGTGGTGACCGAGCGGGTCACCGGCGCGACCGGCCGGCTCAGCGACTACGCGAAACAGGGAGGCGGACCGGGCCTGATCGCGGCGGCGACGGGTGCCCAGGGACTCGCCGAGGGCAAGTCGCCGCTACGGGCGATGGTCGGTGCCGGTCTGGCCGGCGGTAAGGAGAAGGTGATGGCGGCCATCGGCGCCCGGGGCGGCAGGAACCGGGGCGGGAAGAACAAGCTCAAGGTCACCAACATCGTCGAGACGATCGAGGTCGGCGTCCCGCTGCGGGTCGCCTACAACCAGTGGACACAGTTCGCCGACTTTCCGAGCTTCATGAAGAAGGTCGAGAACGTCGACCAGGAGTCCGACGAGAAACTGACCTGGAAGGCACAGGTCCTCTGGTCGCACCGGACCTGGGAGTCGACCGTCGTCCAGCAGGTGCCGGACTCGCACATCCACTGGCGTTCCAAGGGCGAGAAGGGCTCAGTCGACGGGACGGTCAGCTTCCACGCGGTGGCACCGGACCTCACCCGGATCCTGGTCGTGCTCGAGTACCACCCGCAGGGCCTCTTCGAGCGCACCGGCAACCTCTGGCGTGCCCAGGGTCGCCGGGTGCGTCTCGAGCTGAAGCACTTCGTCCGGCACGTGATGACCCAGACCGTCCTGGACCCGGACCAGGTCGAGGGCTGGCGTGGCGAGATCCGCGACTCGCGGGTGGTCCGGGACCACGAGACGGCGCTGCGCGAGGAGCAGGAGCGCGCCGAAGCCGAAGCTCAGGGGCGGGAGCCCGAGGAGCCGGAGGAGGGTGAGGAGCCCGAGGAGGGCGAGGAGCCGGAGGAGGCTCCCCGTCGGCGGGGCCGTCCCGCCGGCCGTGCCCGCCGTCCCGCACCGCGTCGTCGCCCCGCCGAGGAGGAGTACGAGGACGAGTACGACGAGTACGACGAGGAGCCGGAGGACGAGGAGCCGGAAGAGGAGGAACCACCGCGCCGGCGGCGGCCGGAACGGGCCGGTCGTCCACAGCCCCGTGAGGAAGGGCGTTCCCGCGAGGAGGGGCGTTCCCGTGAGGAGGGGCGTTCCCGTGAGGAGGGGCGTTCCCGTGAGGAGGGGCGGCCCCGCCCGGCTGCCCGGCGTACCTCGGAGGGACCCCGCCGGCCCGTGGTCCGGCGTCGGCGTGAGGAGCGGGACGAATGAGCAGCGGACCGGGCGGGGGTGCCGCGCTGGACCGGGGCACCACGTCGAGCCTGGCGGACGTGGTCGAGATGGTCCTCGACAAGGGCGTGGTGATCGACGCCCAGGTGGTCATCGGGGTGATCGGCATCCCGCTGCTGGAGATCAACGCGCGGGTGGTGGTGGCGAGCGTCGAGACGTATCTGCGCTTCGCCGAGGCGGTCGACCGGCTGGACATCACGCCACGCGGCAAGTCGGGCCTCGGCGGGGCGGTGGAGAACGTCACCGACGCGGCCAAGGGGATCACCTCCGGGCTCGGTGAGACCGTCCAGGGCCTCGGCGGAACGGCCGGGGCACTCGGCGGTGCCGGCGGTGCCGGCGGAGACGAGGACGAGGACGACTACGACCGGGACGACGCCGGTGCCGGCCGGGACCGGGAAAGCTCCTCCGGTCGTCGCCGGGCGGCCCGACGGAACGGGGGACGTTGACATGGCCGGGCAGAGCGGGACGTTCGTCTACGGCATCGTCCCGGCGGACGTGGAGCCGACCGAGGACGCGGTCGGCGTGGGCGACCCGCCGGGCGAGGTGACCGCTGTGGTCCACGGTGAGCTGGCCGCGCTGGTCAGCGAGGTGGACCTGGAGCAGCCGGTGGGCCGGCCCGTGGACCTGACCGCGTACCAGGAGCTGCTGGACGGGACGGCGGCGGTGGCCCCGGTCGTGCCGGTGCGGTTCGGCACGGTGGTCACCGGCACCGACGCCGTGCACGACCTGCTGGACGCCCACCGGGACCGGTTCCGGGCCGCCCTCGACGAGCTTGAGGGACGGACGCAGTACACCGTGCGCGGCCGTTTCCACGAGTCGGAGCTGATCAGCGTGCTGCTCGCCGAGAACCCGGGCGCGGCGCAACTCGCCGAGCAGGTGCGGGGGCAGCCGGAGACGGCCAGCCGGGAGCAGCGCATCCGGCTCGGGGAGATCATCAGCCAGGCGGTGGAACTGCGTCGGGAGGCGGAGACCCGCGAACTGGTCGACGTGCTCGGCCCGGTGGCGGTGACCAGCACGGTCCGCCCACCCGGGCACGAGATGGACGCGATGCACGTGGCGTTCCTCGTCGACGTCGACCGGGCGGACGAGTTCGCGGCGGTGGCGGAGGAGTTCGCCGGCCAACGCCGGGAACTGGTCCGGATGCGGCTGCTCGGCCCACTCGCCCCGTACGACTTCGTCGACGCCCACCACCTGGCGGGGTGAGCGGTGGAGATCCTGTGGTCGTTGCTGACCCTCCCGTACGCGCCGGTGCGCGGGCTGACCGCGGTGCTCAAGGTGGTGGCCCGGGAGGCGGAGGCCCGGCGGCGCGACCCGGTCCACGTCCGCCGTGAGCTGGAGGAGATCGACGCTGCTGCGGCAGCGGGTGAGCTGACCGACGAGGAGCGGAACCGGTTGCAGCAGGAGGTGCTAAGCCGGCTCGTCCCGGCCGGGCCGAGCGGCGGACCGGGCCGGCCGACGCGAGGGAGGTGAGCGAGGGTGCGGACGCAGCGGAGCCGAGCGGGGGCCCGGTCTGCGGATCAGGGCCGGCGCGAGCAGGCCGACGACCGGTACGCGGAGGACGACGACCGGTACGCCGACGACGACGATTACTCCGACGACGAGTCGTACGACGAGGAGGAGGCGGTCGAGCCGATCCCGGCCGGCGAGGCGGCCCGGGAGGGGCTGCGGCAGGTCAGCCGGCTCACCGGCCGGGACCCGTCCGGGGTGACCTCGGTGCAGCCCAACGGGAACGGCTGGCGGGTCGGGGTGGAACTGGTGGAGGACCACCGCATCCCGGCGTCGACCGACCTGCTCGGCCTCTACGAGGTCGACCTGGACGCCGACGGTGAGGTGCTCTCCTTCCGGCGGGTCCGCCGCTACCAACGTGGCAAGGGCGAGGTGGGCTGAGATGACCATGGGACAGGTCCCCTCGGTGGTGCAGAACTCCGGGCAGGTGCTCCCGGCCGGGCACGACCCGGCGAACCTGGGCGACATCCTCGAACGGGTGCTCGACCGGGGCATCGTCATCGCCGGTGACATCCGGGTCAGCCTGCTCGACATCGAGCTGCTGACGTTGAAGCTGCGTCTGGTGATCGCCTCGGTCGACACCGCCCGGCAGATCGGCATCGACTGGTGGGAGCACGATCCGTGGCTCAGCTCCCGGGCCCGTCCGCCGGTCGAGCCGGGGCCGCGTGATCCGGAGGAGGTCGAGGCCGAGCGACGACCACGGATCGCCGCGCGGAGCGAGCGTCTGGGGGAGCGGGATGGGGCCTGATCCGGTCGTCACGACGGCACCCGCCGGCACCGGCACCTGGCTGCACGGCATCATCCCGGCGTCGGTCACCGGGGCGCTGGCTCCGGTCACCGGACTCGCGGACACTCCGGTGCGGGTGGTCCGTGGGTCCGGCCTGGCCGCCGTGTTCAGCGCCGTTCCGCTCGACGAGTACGGCGAGCAGCCGCTGCGCCGCAACCTGGAGGACCTGGTGTGGCTGGAGCGCACCGCCCGGGCCCACCACCGGGTGGTGGACGTGCTGGCCCGCACCGGCCCGGTGGTGCCGGCCCGGCTGGCCACCGTGCACACCGACGAGCGCCGGCTGGCCGGGCTGCTGCACGACCGTCGGGCCGACCTGACCGCCACCCTGGCCCGGCTCGCCGGCCACCAGGAGTGGGGTGTCAAGGGGTACGTGCTGCCCGGTGGCCCGGCCCCCGACGGCGGCGGTTCGACCACACCGCCAGCGGACGTCGGCGGCGCGGAGGACCCGACGGCGGTCGCCGGTGGCGCGGAGAACCAGGCGGCGGTCGTCGGTGGGGGCGGCCCGGCGGTGGACGCCGGTGGTGCGGGGACGCCGGCGGCCGGCGGCACCGGAGCGGGTGCCGCCTACCTGCGGCGGCGCCGGGCCCAGTTGCGGGCGCGGGAGACCGGCCAGCAGGCTGCGGCGCACAGCGCGGCGGCGGTGCACACGGAACTGGCCGGCCACGCGGCCGAGGCCCGCCGGCACACGCCGCAGGACCGCCGGCTCTCCGGCGAGTCCCACCCGATGGCGCTCAACGGCGCGTACCTGGTGCCGGTCGATGGGCTCGCCGGGTTCCGCGCGGCCGTCGCGGCGCTCGCCGCGCGCCACCCGGCGCTCCGGCTGGAACTGACCGGCCCCTGGCCGCCGTACTCCTTCATCGTCGGGCAGCCGGGGAGCTGACGTGGCCACCACCTCGCTCGTGCCGAGCAGTGCCGACGACCCGCTCACCTACCAGACGATCGCCCTGGTGGACCTGCTCGACCGGGTCCTGGCGACCGGGGTGGTGGTCAGTGGCGACATCACCATCTCCATCGCCGACGTCGACCTGGTGTACGTCTCGCTGCGCGCGCTGATCTCCTCGGTCGGCGCTCTCACCCCGCCCGAGCCGCCCGGCGGCCTCGGATGACCGCCCGCGACGAGCCCGCCGGAGCCGCCCGCGACGAGGCCGCTGGGCCCGCCCGCGCCGAGGCCGCGCCGGCCGCGCGGAACGAGGTCGCCGCGTCGACCCCACGGGACGAGGCCGCCGCGCTGGCTGCCGCGCTCGGGGAGCCGCAGTGGCGGGCACCCCGGGTGACGCCGCTGGACCGGCGGCTGGCGGTGGACCGGGACTCGGTGGAGAAGGGTCTCGCCAGCCTGGTGCTGACCGTCATCGAACTGTTGCGTCAGTTGATGGAACGGCAGGCGCTGCGCCGGGTCGAGCTGGGCGACCTGACCGACGAGCAGGTCGAGCGGATCGGGATGACCCTGATGGCGCTGGAGGAACAGATGGCCGGGCTGCGCGACCACTTCGGCCTGGCTCCCGAGGACCTGAACCTGGACCTCGGTCCGCTCGGCCCGCTGCTGCCCACCGACGGGTCGCACAGTTGACCACACCCGGCCCGGAGCTGGCCGAGCCGGTCCGGAACCAGTCGGGAGCCGGCCCGACCCCGGACCGGCGACCGGGGCCGGTCAGCCCTGGCGCTCGGCGGCGTACGCGGCGAGCCAGGCGACCTGCGCCGGGTCCAGGGACGGCCGGACCCGGGCCCGCGCCCGCTCGACGTGCGCGGCGGTGACCGTGGAGGCGGTCAGCGACTCCCGCATCGCGGCGAGTGCCGCCGCCCGGACCAGGGCGGCGCAGTCCGCCGCGGAGAAGCCGTCCAGCGACTCGGCCAGCCCGGCGAGGTCCACATCGTCGGCCAGGGGCACGTTCCGGGAGGAGGCCTTCAGGATCTCCACCCGGGCGTCGGCGTCCGGCGGCGGCACGTAGACCAGCCGCTCCAGCCGTCCGGGGCGGAGCAGGGCCGGGTCGACCAGGTCGGGGCGGTTCGTCGCGCCGACCACGACCACGTTGCGCAGCGCCTCCACCCCGTCCAGCTCGGTCAGCAGCGCGGCGACCACACGGTCGGTGGTGCCTCCGTCGGTGGCCTGCCCCCGGACGGGCGCGAGCGCGTCCACCTCGTCCAGGAAGATCAACGTGGGGGCGGCCTCACGGGCCCGGCGGAACAGCTCGCGGACGGCGCGCTCGCTCTCCCCGACCCACTTGGAGAGCAGCTCCGCGCCCTTGACCGAGAGCACGTTCGCCCGGCCCGAGCCGGCCAACGCGGTGACCAGGTACGTCTTGCCGCAACCCGGCGGCCCGTAGAGCAGCACCCCGCGTGGCGGCTGCACGCCGAGCCGGGCGAAGGTGTCCGGGTAGGTCAGCGGCCAGAGCACCGACTCGGTCAGGGTCTCCTTCACCTCGACCAGGTCGCCGACGTCCTCCAGGGTGACGTTGGCCAGCTCCAGCGTGGCGGAGGCCATCGAGGTCGGGCGGACCACCTCCAACGCGGCGGTGAAGTCGGCCATCGCCACGGTCGGCGTGTCGGTCGACTTCTGCCGCAGCGCCGCCCGTACCCCCGCCTCGCGGACCAGCGCGGCCAGGTCGGCGGCGACGAAGCCCGGCGTACGGCCGGCGACGTCGTCCAGCCGCACGTCCCCGGTGAGCGGCATCCGCCGGGTCAGTACGGTCAGCTGCTCCCGGCGCAGCGCCGCGTCCGGCAGCGGCACGGTGATCGGCAGGGAGAGCAGGTCGGGGGAGCGCAGCGCCGGGTCGACCGACTCGGGCCGGCTGGTCGTGCCGACCACCGCCGCCCCGGCCCGTACGGTCTCCGCGACGACCTGCCGGAAGACGGTGGCCAGCGGTCCGGGCTGGTCCGCCGGGGCGAGCGCCTCCACGTCGGTGACCAGGAGCACCGCCGGCCCGTCGGCGCGGGCGGCGGCGGCTGCGGCGCGCAGCTGCTCGGCGGCGGCCTGGTTGGTCAACGCTGCCAGCTCCGGTGCCCAGACCGGGTGGACCCGGGCCCGTACGGCGGCGGCGACCGCGCGGACCAGCGCCGACTTCCCGGATCCGGCCGGCCCGCTCAGCAGCACGCCGAGCGACACCGTGGTGTTCAGCTTGCCGAGCACCTCCCGGTGGTGGAACCCGAGGTCGAGCAGCTCGGTCAGCTCCTCGGCCTGGGTCCGTAGGCCGGGCAGCTCGTCGACGTCCGGCGCCTGCGCCGGGTCCGCCTCCCCGGTGGCTGCGACCGTGCCGTCGTCGTGGCGGCCCTGCGGCCACCCGTCCGGCGAACGGGAGCCGGGGAGACCTGTCGTGGGGGAGCCGGAGACGGTGGTGCGGGAACCGGCCGGGGCGGCGTTGCCGTGGGTGACCTGGCCGTGCTCCCAGCCGACGACGGTGTCCATGGTGACCAGCGAGCCGGGCCCCGGCTCGACGGCGACCACGGTGAGCAGGGCGCTCGTCCAGGCGTACCCGACGGTGTTGGCGAGGCTGCGCCGCGCGGCCTCGACCAGCGGGCGGACCGGGGCGTCCGGGCTGACGTCCTGGGGCAGCAGCGAGACGTCGTCCCCGGCGGTGACCACCTTGCCCAGCAGGGCGAGCCGGAGCATCTCCGGTGAGACGACGGCGACGATCTCCACCGGGCCGCGCAACGTCACCCGGCCGGCCGCGGTGAGCGGCATCGGGCTGAGCGTGACCTGCCCGCCGTCCCGGATGCCCAGGTTGCCGAGGATGAGGTCGTCGGCGTGGAGCAGGCCGGTGCCGGCACCCGGTTCGGCCCTCGCCGCGATTCCGGCGGTCTGCCGCCGACCGGTCAACCGGACCGGGTCGCCGGGACGCAGGGCCAGCGCGGTGAGCACCTCCGGGTGCAGCCGGACGACGCCCCGCCGGGCGTCGAGCGCCGCCGGTCGCAGGCTGGCGATCAGGGTGAGTTCGGGTTCGGCCACCCGCCCGAGGGTAGCCGCCGCCGCCCAGGTCGGCGCGGGTCGGGCGGCATTCGCGTGGCCGACGTGACGTGGGTGCGGACGTCCGGGGTGGCCGACGTGACGTGCGTGCGGACGTCCGGGGCGGCCGTCGGAACGTGGGGTGCTCGGGGTCGTCGGGTCGGTGGTGGTGCGGACCACCGACCCGGCGACCGGTCCGAGGAGGCGCGGCGGGTGGGGTCGGGCACACGCCCGATCCGGTCCGGTGCACCGGACCGGAAATCTACCCGCAAGGCTGGACGCGCTCCCGCCCCTGACCGGGCCGCGTCCACCGGATCCGGCCAGTCCTGTCGGACCGTCATGATCCTGTGACGGTGCGTGAGAAACGTGCGGAGACATGGCGGCTCTCACGAGGTTCCGGGGGAAGGTTCCGAATTCACGTGATACGAATTCAGAACGCCGGATTTCGCCGAGGGATGCGCGGTCGACCATCCCGCACCGCCGATCGGCCGACCCGGACGGCCGTACGGACTATCTCAGCCAACGCTCAGGATCAACGCCGTACCGTGATCCCCATGCCAACCCTGACGGTCGCGCGGCTCCGGCGTGCCCTCCCCACCGGTCGCCGGCTCGTCGCCGCCTCCGTGGCGACCGCACTGGTCGCCGCCGCCGTCGGTTGGGCGGTGTGGCCGGAGCGTCCCACCTACACGACCGAGTCCGCGCTGCTGACCGTCCGCTCCGGGCCGTCCGGCGACGAGCCGGTCGACCTGGACACCACCTTCTACCTGCCGGAAGGGGCCTCGGCCGAGAGCCGGGTGCCGGCGGTGCTGCTGGCGCACGGCTTCGGCGGTACGAAGGAGACGGTCCGCGCCGACGCCGAGGAGATCGCCGGCCGGGGTTACGCGGTGCTGACCTGGACCGCGCGCGGCTTCGGCCGCAGCGGCGGCCAGATCCACCTGAACAGCCCCGACCACGAGGTGCGCGACGCGCAGCGGCTGCTGGACTGGCTGGCCGCCCGGCCGCAGGTGCGCACCGACGCCGCCGGTGACCCGAGGGTCGGCGTGGTCGGCGGTTCGTACGGCGGCGGGCTGGCGCTGCTCCTCGCCGCTCAGGACCAGCGGGTCGACGCGATCGTGCCCATGATCACCTGGAACGACCTGCCCCGGGCGTTCCTGCCGGAGAGCACCGGTCGCCCGGCGACCGAGGGGGTCTTCAAGAAGGGCTGGGCGGGGATCTTCTTCGGCAGCGCGGGCGCCGCTCCCGCCGGCCTGACCGGCCCTCCCGGCGGCGGGGGGAACGACGAGGAGGAGAGCGGGGACGAGGGTGGCCAGCCCAACGGGTCGACCCGGAACACCCCGGGCGGGCCGGCGGTGTCCGGCTCCCCGTCGGTCGGTGGGGACCCCGCCTGCGGCCGGTTCGCCGCCGACGTCTGCGCCGCGTACCTGCGCATCGCCGCGACCGGCCGGGGCGACCAGGCCGCCGTCGACCTGCTCCGCCGGTCCAGCCCGGCGACCGTGCTGGACCGGATCGAGTCGCCGACCCTGCTGGTGCAGGGCACCGCGGACAGCCTCTTCCCGATCGCCGAGGCCGACGCCAACGCGCGCGGCATCGCCGCCAACGGCACGCCGGTCCGGGTCGCCTGGTTCACCGGCGGGCACGACGGCGGCGACGGCCCGGAGACCGACTCGGACCGGGTGAAGTTCCTGACCGTGCAGTGGCTCGACCACTACGTGGCGGGCACCGGGGACGCGCCGGGCGACGACTTCACCTGGTCGCGGATCGCCGGCTTCGACGCGCTCGACCGAGGGCTGGTGGCCACCGGCTACCGGACAGGCGACTACCCGGGCGTCGGCGGCGACGATCGCCGGGAGGTCGCTGTGACCGGCCCGGCGCAGCCGATCGCCAACCCGCCCGGCGGCAACCCTGCGGCGATCTCCTCGTTGCCGCTCGCCGGTTCGTTCTCGTCGCTGCTCGACGGCGTCGCCGGTGACCTGCCCGGCCAGCACGCCCGCTTCGAGTCCGCGCCGCTGGACGGGGCGGTCGACGTGGTCGGCGCACCCACCGTGAGCATCCGGGCCGCCTCCCCCACCGGCGAGGCCGTCCTCTTCGTCAAGCTCTACGACGTCGCCCCGGACGGCACCGCCACCCTGCCCAGCGGCCTGGTCGCCCCGGTCCGGCTGAACGGTCTGCCGGCGACGGTCGAGCAGGCCCGGCCGGTCACCGTCACCCTGCCGGCGATCGTCCGCCGGATCGAGGCCGGCCACCGCCTGCGGGTCGTCGTCGCGACCAGCGACCAGGCGTACGCCACGCCGGCCGAACCGACCGTTTACACCGTCGCCGTCGGGGACGGGCCGGTCGTGCTGCCCACGGTGGGCGGCGACCCGATCCCCACCGCGGCCGTCGTCTGGCGCTGGGTGCTCGCCGGGCTGCTCGCCACCATCGTGGTCGCGCTCGTCGTGCTCGTCGCCGTGCTGCGCCGCCGGCACCGCCGCCAGGACAGCTCCATCCACCCGGCGTACGCGGGCACGCCGCTGGCCGTCCGGCAACTCCGCAAGGAGTACGCCGACGGCTTCGTCGCCGTGTCGAACGTCGACTTCGAGGTGCACCCCGGCCAGGTGGTCGGACTGCTCGGGCCGAACGGCGCGGGCAAGACCACCACCCTGCGGGTGCTGATGGGGCTGACCCAACCGACCGCCGGGGAGATCTACGTCTTCGGGCATCGGCTGGTGCCCGGCTCGCCGGTGCTCTCCCGGATCGGCGCGCTGGTCGAGGGGCCGGGCTTCCTGCCGCACCTCAGCGGCCTGGAGAACCTGAAGGCGTACTGGCGGGCCACCGGGCGGCCGGAGGCGGAGGCGCACTTCTCCGAGGCGCTGGAGATCGCCGGCCTCGGCGCGTCGGTGCACCGCCGGACCAACAACTACAGCCACGGCATGCGGCAGCGGCTCGCCATCGCCCAGGCCATGCTCGGCCTGCCCGAGCTGCTGGTGCTCGACGAGCCGACCGACGGGCTGGACCCGCCGCAGATCGCCGAGATGCGCCGGGTGCTCCAGCGGTACGCCACCGACGGTCGCGCGGTGCTGGTCTCCAGCCACCTCCTCGCCGAGGTGGAGCAGACCTGCACCCACGCGGTGGTGGTCAACAAGGGACGGATCGTCGCCTCCGGTCCGGTCGAGGAGATCGTCGGCGAGTCGCCGAGCGTGCTGTTCGAGGTCAGCGACCCCGACACCGCGCGGGAGGTGCTCGACCGGCTCGACGGCGTGCGGGTGCTGCCCGACACCGAGGGCCAGCTCGTCGTGGACACCAACGGCACCGCCCGCAGCGAGGTGGTGGCCGAGCTGGTCCGCGCCGGGATCGGGGTGGACCGGGTGGTGCCCCGACGTCGCCTGGAGGACGCCTTCCTCGCCCTGGTCGGCGAGAACTCCCGGGGAAGCGGGGACCGGTGATGGAGTCTCCGGGAAGCGGGAGACCGGCGGTGGGGTCTCCGGGAAGCGGGAGACCGGCGTGGGGGGCCGAGGGAAGCGGGGAACCTGCGGTGCAGCCTCGGGAGAGTGGGGGACCGGTGATGACGAAGACGTCCGCCACGGTGGGCGCGGCCCCCGGCTACCGCCCGTCGGCGACCCTGCCGTTCCGGGCCGAGTTCCGCCGGCAGGCGTCGCGACGGCGTACCCAGCTCGCGCTCGGCTTCATGGTGCTGCTGCCGCTGATCATCCTGATTGCGTTCCAGTTCGACTCCGGTGACGACGACAACGGCGGCGGCGAGTTCGCCAGCCTGGTCGAGTTCGCCACCACCGGCGGGCTGAACTTCACCCTCTTCACCATCTTCGTGTCGGCATCGTTCCTGCTGGTCGTGGTGGTGGCGCTGTTCTGCGGGGACACCGTGGCCAGCGAGGCGAGCTGGGGGAGCCTGCGCTACCTGCTGGCCATCCCGGTGCCCCGGGCCCGGCTGTTGGCGGTGAAGCTGCTGGTCGCGCTCACCTACTCGGCGATCGCCCTGGTCCTGCTCGCCGGCACCGCCATGCTGGCCGGCACCCTCCGCTACGGCTGGTCGCCGCTGCGCAGCCTGGTCGCCGCCGAACTGGCCCCGGGCGAGGGGCTGCTGCGGCTGCTCGCCGTCCTCGGCTATCTGGCGGTGGTCATGCTGGTCGTGGCCGGCCTGGCGTTCCTGCTGTCGGTGGTCACGGACGCGGCGCTCGGCGCCGTCGGCGGCGCGGTGCTGCTCTGGATCCTGTCCAGCATCCTCGACCAGATCACCGCTCTCGGTGTGCTGCGCACCTTCCTGCCCACCCACTACAGCAACGCCTGGCTGGGCCTGCTCTCCACGCCGGTGCAGACCGACGACGTGGTGCGCGGCTGCATCTCGGCGATCAGCTACGCCACGCTCTTCTGGGGCCTCGCCTTCTGGCGCTTCACCCGCAAGGACGTCACGAGCTGACCGCCGACTCCGTCGTCGCCCGTCCGTAGGATCGCCGGGACCGCCCCTCGGGGCACCACCGCGAGCACACGGACGGACAGTGACGACGACGATGACAGGACGAACACGCACCCGGCGGCAGGCGGGGCTGACCGCGCTCTATCTCGGGGTCTTCGCGACCCTCTGGTTCAGCGTGCCGAAGGCGGATCCGCCGCTGGACACGGTGCTGGTGGTGGCGAGCGTGGCGGCCCTGCTGACGGCGCTCACCGGCGGCGTCGTCGTCGCCCGCTCGCGGGGCGCCGACGGACCGCCCCGCGACCGGGCCGCCGACCGGCGCTACCTGCTCGTCGTCGTCGTCGAGTTCGCCGCCGCCGGGTTGGGCGCGGCGCTGCTCGGGCTCGTCGGCTGGTCGGCGTTCATCCCCGTCCTGGTCAGCGCTGTCGTGGGCCTGCACTTCCTGCCACTGGCCCCGGTGCTGGGCGATCCGCTGCTGCGACCGCTCGGGCTGTCGGTCTGCCTCGTCGCGCTCGTCGGCCTGGTCGTCGGCCTCGTCTCGTCCGGACCGGTGGCCCTGGTGGTCGGCGTCGGCACCGGCCTGCTGCTACTCGGCCACGCCCTCGTCGCCCTGCTCCGGCCCCCGTCGAAAGACCCCGTCGATCATGGAGTTGGGGCACCACTCAAGCCTCACAATCGTCACTGATCACCCGCCACAACTCCGTGATCGACGGAATCTGGGGCGGTCAGTGGCAGGTGCCGGAGCCGACCTCGGTGAAGGACTGCCCGGCGATGGGCATGAACCGCCAGCGGTACTGGTCGGTGAGCAGGGTCAGCTTGAGCACCCCGTGGACGCTGCCGTTGCGGACCTCGCTGTTCGGCGCGACGTCCGGGAAGTCCGCCTGGAGCGACCGGCCGCCGGTGCCGACGACGAACTGCCGGATCCCCCGCGCCGGGTCGGCCGCCCCGGTCGGACTCTGCGGGGCGAACCGCTCGTACTGGTGGTTGTGTCCGGTCAGCACGACCTCCGCGCCGGCGTCGTAGAGCGCCTGGTACAACGGCCGCATCTCGTGCCGGGCCCGTCCGCCCGAGGCGAACAGCGGGTGGTGCCAGTACGCCACGGTGCAGCGGGCCTGGCTGGCGGCGAGGTCGGCGCGGAGCCACTGCTCCTGCCCGGAGCCGGCGTGGCAGCCGCCGATGTGGGAGCAGTTCGAGTTGAGCACGATCACGTGCCACTGGCCGCCGGCCAGGTCGTAGGAGTACCAGCCCTTGCCCGCAGGGCCGGCCGCCGCCCCGAAGTACCCGTAGTAGCCGGTCGCACCCGGCGTCAGGTACTCGTGGTTGCCCACCGCCGGTCGGGTCCGTGCCTTGTGCCGGCCCCAGGTCGGGTGGTAGCAGTTGGCGAACTCCTCGGGGGTGCCCTTCTCGTAGACCACGTCGCCCAGGGGCGTGACGACGCCCGCCTCGACGTCGAGGATGCGGGCGGTCTGCTCGTCCCGTTCGGTGCTGCAACTGGCGATGTCCCCGGCGGCGAGCAGCACCGTCTCGTCGGTGCCGGGAACACCGGTGTAGACGATGAGCTGCGGTCCCGTGGCACCGGCCTCCCGGCTGTCGTAGTAGGCGCCGTCCGGGCTGATGGAGTAGATCCCCAGGCTGAGTACGCCGTTTCCGGTCACCGCGGCGGTGACGTCGACCTCGTAGACGCTGTCGGGGCGGACCCGGCCGAAGCGGCCGAGTTCCGTCCCCGTCGCTCCGGGGCGGTCGGCGTAGGTCATGGTGCTCTCGGACCAGGCGGACCCGACCCGGTACACCTGCCCGCCGTTGGGGCTGCCGGCGTGGGAGACGTTGCTGGTCCGCACCCGGAGCCAGGCACGCAGGACGGGCGCGGTCAGGCCGCTGACCGCGAAGGCGAGGTAGGCGATGCGGTCCGGGTCGCCAGCGACCACGAGCTGCCGTTGGTCGTTGTAGTTGGTGGCCGGCGAGCTTGCGTTGACGTACGTGTCGCGGGTGGCGTGGAAGACCGTGGTGGTCACCGCCAGGGCGGGAGTCGGCACGGCGAGGGTCGCCGCCAGGACCGTGAGGACGAGTGCGCAGGCGCGGAGAGCTCTCATGCCTTCCAAGGGAGCCCGACGAGTGTCACCCGGCTGTCAAGACCGATCAACGAAGACTGATGTCTCCGTCACGGTGGTGCTGGTTCCCTGTTGACATCCGGATTCGGCCCGGCACGGTCGCCGGGCCGACGGTCCCCAACCGGAGACGGAGTCATCGTGAAAGTCCCCGGAGTTCCCTTTGTCCAGGGCCGCAACGCCTACGACGACCGTGACGGTCAGAAGTTCGGCATCGCGATCCACGCCACCGACAACACCGCCTCAGCCGAGGCGGAAGCCAGCTACGCCACCAGACGCACCGACGGGGTCAGCGCACACTTCTACGTCGACGCCGACTCGATCGTCCAGTCGCTGGACACCGCCGCCCGCGCCGGCCATGCCGGCTCCAGCACCGGCAACGAGAACGCCATCGCGGTGGAGATCTCCGGTCGTTCGTCCAGCAGCCGCCAGTGGTGGCTCGACAACGTGGCCTGGGGTCGGCTGGCCGAGGTGCTGGCGATCGTGTGTCGGCACTACGACGTCGCGCCCCGCCGGGCCACCGTCGCCCAGATGAAGGCCGACCCGAAGGTGCGGGCCTTCTACGGACACGACGACATGCGGTTGGCCTGGGGCGGCACCACCCACACCGATCCCGGCCCCAATTTCCCCTGGTCCCACCTGCTGGCCACGGTCGAGCAGGCCCTCAACCCGAGCGAGGACGACATGACCCCAGCCGAGTTCGTTGCCATCCTGAAGGACCCGACCGTGGCGAGTCTGATGCGGGCCCTGCCCTGGCAGTACAACGGCGGAGGCATCCCGGCCGGCTACTCTGCCCTCAAGGTGTTCAACACGATCTACGAGGGCGTCCAGAACCTCCAGGGTGGCAACCTCAGCCAGGAGGTGGTCCGAGGGGTGCTGGCCACGCTCACCCCGCAGGCCATCGCCGCCGCGATCCCGGACGACCTGGCCAAGAAGGTCGCCGACGAACTCGCCCGCCGCCTCGCCGCCTGACCCGGCCAGCTCTGCCCCGGCCCGGCGGCTCGCTCTCCTCGGGCCCGGCGGCTCGCTCTGCTCCGGGCCCGGCCGATTGCTCTGCAGGGGTCCCCTGCTCGGCAAAAAGCGGTAACAGGGGACCCCTGCTACCGACCAACCCAGCCGGCACTCTCGACGGCCCGGAACGTAGCGGCCGGCCGCCGGTGGCTCAGGGAGCGTACGGCACGTCGGTGTGGCTGATCTCCGGGAACCGGGTGCCGGTCAGCCGGTGCACGGCGGTACGACGGAGGTCCAGCTCGGCCATGGCCGCCCCCGGTGAGCGGGTGAGCCCGACGACGGTGGCCCGCTGGTCGGCGATGCGGATCGACTGGACCGGCGTTCGGTCGCCCACGTCGGTGGCGGTGACGTAGCGCGGCCTGCCGTCGACGTTGCGCCAGACCACCAGGCTCCAGAAGCGTCCCGAGCCGCCCGGATCGAGCATGACGGTGCCGACCGCGTCGACCGCGCCGTCACCGTCCAGGTCGCCGGTCGCGCAGGGCTTCTGGAGCAGCACGGTCGCACCGTCGCCCGTCCACCGTCCGTCGCGCAGCGGCAACGGGTTCGGGTAGCCCCGGTACCGTACGCCGTTGCTGCCCAGCTCCGCGTTGCGCAGGTCGGCGCAGGTGAGGGCACGTACCTTGCGGCGCGGTGCCCTGGTGGGGCTCGGACTGGCGTCGACCCGTGCCGGCCCGGCGTCCTCGTCCCGGTCGGCCGGCGCGACCTTCCCGGCCGTGGTGGCGGCAGCCGGTCGGGCGTCCCGGGACCGCTTCTTCTTGCCACTGCCGCCACACGCGGTCAGCACGCAGACCAGCACCAGCGCCACCACCGGAACCACGCTCCGACGCATCGACCGTCACCTTCCTCCACACAGGTGACCGGGACAGTAGTAGACCGTCGCCAGTGGCCGGACCAGCTGACCGTCCACCACGGACGAACGGCGGTCGGCCCCTCACCGGGCGGTGGCGAGCACCGCCAGCAGCGCGCCACCCAGGAGGGCCGGCCCGAACGGCAGCTTCGTCCGCCGGCGAACACGTCGGACGGCGAGGAGCACCAGCAGCACGGGCGCGTTCACCACCCAGGGCAGCACCACGCCGAGGAGCACCGCGTCCCAGCCCAGCCAACCCAGGTACCAGCCGAGCAGCGCGCCCACCTTTGCGTCGCCGAACCCGAAGCCGCCACCCGGCAGCAGGACCAGCCCGGTGAACACCAGTCCGACCGTCAGGCAGGCGAGCAGTCCGCGTAGCCAGTCGCCCCCCTGGCCGGTGGCGAGCGCGACGAGGCCGAGCAGCAGCGGCGTGGCGGCCAGCGCCGGCAGCACCAGCGCGTCGGGGAGCCGGTGGCAGGCGACGTCGACGACACCGAGCAGCACGCCCAGCACCGCGAGGGCGAGCAGGAGCGGCAGGACGGCCACCGTGCCGAGCGCCGCGGCAAGCAGCGCTCCGGCCAGCCCGGCGAGCGCGGCGGTGATCCACCAGGGGACGCCCAGCCGGTGTCCGTGGACGCAACGGCGGGCGAGCCATCCCGCGGCGCCGGGGCGCAGCGGTACGCCGCATCCGGAGCAGGACTCTCGGGGCGGCTCGCCGTACGGCACCGCGAGGCGGTAGCCCGCCGTGGGCAGGAGGGCTCCCGCCACCCCGCATCCGATCGCGGCCCCCACCACCGTCCCCATCCACAGCGGCACGCCCGCACCCTACCCGCGCCCGGACGGGTGGGATGGTTCACAGGATGGGAAGGGGGAGCGGAGGCGGGCTGGGCTGTGCGTATGCTCGCAAGCACAACTGAATACCTCATCCAGAGGGGCTGAGGGATACGGCCCGACGACGCCCCGGCAACCACCCCGTGCGCTCAAAGTTGAGCGTCCGACGGGGCAGGTGCCAAATCCGTCCCCGCCGCAGGGTGCGACGCGGGGAAAGATGAGAGGACCCCCTCGACATGACGTCGACGATCGTCGCCCCCGGTATCGACACCACTGCCAGCCCGGCCCGCGCCCTGGTCTGTCGCGCCTGTTCGGCGCGTTACCCGCTCGCCGCCCAGCACGCCTGCTACGAGTGCTTCGGGCCGCTGGAGGTCGACTACGACACCGCCGCGCTGGCCCGGGTCACCCGGGAGCAGATCGAGGCCGGGCCGCAGAACCTCTGGCGGTACGCCGCCCTCCTCCCCGCCGGCCAGGACCCGGCCACCCGAGTCACCCTCGACCCCGGGCTGACCCCGCTGGTCGCCGCCGGCAACCTCGCCGCCGAGCTGGGCATCACCGCCCCGCTCTGGATCAAGGACGACAGCGCCAACCCGACCCACTCGTTCAAGGACCGGGTGGTCTCGGTGGCGCTGACCGCCGCCAGAGCCCTCGGTTTCACCCGCTTCGCCTGTGCCTCGACCGGCAACCTGGCGAACTCCGTCGCCGCGCACTCCGCCCGTGCCGGGGTGCCGTCGGTGGTGTTCATCCCGGGCGACCTGGAGCAGGGCAAGGTGGTCACCACCGCCGTCTACGGCGGCGAACTGGTCGCCATCGACGGCTCGTACGACGACGTGAACCGCCTCTGCGGTGAACTGGTCGAGACCGACGAGTTCGAGGACACCGCGTTCGTCAACGTGAACGTCCGTCCGTACTACGCCGAGGGGTCGAAGACCCTCGGGTACGAGGTGGCCGAGCAGCTCGGCTGGCGGATCCCGGCGCAGGTGGTCATCCCGATGGCCAGCGGTGAGCTGCTCACCAAGGTCGACAAGGCGTTCAGCGAGCTGGTCGAGATCGGGCTGGTGGAGGCCCCGGCCGGCGGTTGGAAGGTCTTCGGCGCACAGTCGGCCGGCTGCAACCCGATCGCCACCGCGCTGCACGCCGACACCGACACCATCACCCCGGTCAAGCCGACCGGGATCGCCAAGTCGTTGAACATCGGCGACCCGGCGGCCGGCCTCTACGCCCTGGAGGCGGTGCGGCGCACCGGTGGGTGGATGGACTACGCCGACGACGAGGAGATCCGCGCGGCGATCCGGCTGTTGGCTCGTACCACCGGGGTCTTCGCCGAGACGGCCGGCGGGGTGACCGTCGCGGTGCTGCGCAAGCTGGTCGCCTCGGGGCGGCTGGACCCGACCGCCGAAACGGTGGTCTTCAACACCGGCGAGGGTCTGAAGACCATCGACGCGGTCGCCGGCCAGGTCGGCCCGACCCACCGGATCAAGCCGTCGCTGCGCGCCGCCCGCGACGCCGGGCTGCTCGGCTGACCCTGCTGGTCGTCCCGACGGACCAACCCGACCCGCCCGAACGGGTGATCGGGTCGATCCGTCGGGTAACCGACCGTTCGCCCAGGGTACGAAAAACCACCCGCCAGGGACTTGACGCCAGTAACCGGTCAGTTGCAGGATGCTTCCTGCGGGAGGGCGTTCGCCGAAGACTTCTCAAGCCTTACGACCCAACGCCGGCGGCGTTGTGCGATCGTCCCTCCCGACCAAAGCTTCCTCGGGCCAGCGATTTAATCGCTGGCCCGTTGCCGTTTCGGCGCGCACTCTCGTCGGCATGAGCATCGTCATCGTGTCGTTCGACGAGTCCGACCAGGCCGCGATCGACGCGGCGTTCCAGGTGGCCGCCGCCGCGCAGGCCGTCGACCTGCCGGATTTCCCACGGCTGTCCCGTCAGCAGTTCGAGGGCGCGATCCGGCACCCGATGCCCGACAGGTCGCTCCTGATGGCGGTGGCCACCCTCGACGGCGTCCCGGTGGGCCATCTGGCGCTCAACCTGCCGCAGGTGGAGAACGTCGACAACGCCGGTCTCGAACTGGCCGTCCATCCGGCGTACCGGCGGCGCGGCATCGGGCGGGCGTTGTACGAACACGCCGTACGGATGCTGCGCGAACAGGGTCGGAAGCGGATCATCGGGGCGTCGGTCGGGCCGCTGCCGGAGGGGCCGGAGCGGCCGGCCGTCGGCGCGCGGTTCGCCGCCGCGCTGGGTGCGCAGCCGGCGCTGGGCGAGGTACGCCGCCGGCTCGTGGTCGACCAGGTGGACCACGCCGCCCACGACACGCTGCTGGCCGACGCGCGCGAGCGGGCCGCCGGGTACCGCACGGTCACCTGGCAGGCGGTCACCCCCGAGGAGTACGTCGCCGACGTCGCCTACCTGGACAGCCGCCTCGTGACCGACTCGCCCATCGGGGATCTCGTGATCGAGCCGGACCGGGTCGACGCGGACCGGGTCCGGGGCATCGAGCGCGTGCTGACGGCCCGGGGACGGTCCACCTACCACTGCGGAGTGGTGCACGAGGCGAGTGGCCGACTGGTCGCCTGGACGATGATCGTCGCGGTGCCGTCCATCCCCCGGCACGCCGACCAGCAGATCACCATCGTGGATCCGGCGCACCGCGGGCACCGGCTCGGTCTGCTCACCAAGATCGAGAATCTGCGGTACGTGCTGGCGCACGAGCCGGAGCTGCGCGAGATCGACACCTGGAACGCCGCCGACAACAGGCACATGATCGCGATCAACGAGCAGCTCGGGTTCCGCGCCGTCGACGCCTGGACCAACTGGCAGCTCGATCTCTGACCGTACGCTCCCCGGCGGACCCGCGACCGGCGGTGCCCGGTGGCCGACGGAGCAGGGTCGCCGCCCACGGTCGGAGGGTCGGCTCGGGGTATCCGCCGGCGGTCAGGCCGGCCCGCCGCTCGAAGACGTTGCCGCAGCCGTAGGTGCCGGTCAGCGCGTACGACCAGGCGCAGGCGAGCCAGTAGGCCGGCCAGAAGAGCGGCCCGAGCAGCGCGTACTGGCCGGTGTGCCGCCGCTCGTGGTCGAGTAGGTCGGCGCGGTCCGGGTGCAGCAACCACTCGGGCGGGCGGCGGGTCAGCACCACCGAACCGACCGTGAAGCACCGCTGCCTCGGCACCGGCAGCCGGTAGCCCCCGGCGACGACGAGCCCGTCCGGGGTGCGCCGCCGGGTGGTGCGGGCCAGGACCGCCAGCGCCAGCCCGGCCGGTGTGGTGCCGTTGAGCCAGGTGAGCGTGGTCCGCGTCCGCTGCCGCACGGCTCCAGGATGGGCCCCCGGGGCGAGCGCGGCCAGCCGGCTCACCGCTTCAGGGCGGGCCCCCGGGTCGGGCGCGGCCAGCCGGCGCACGGCTTCAGGGCGGGCCTCCGGGCCGAGCACGGCCGGCCGGCTCACGGCCCTTACCGACTGCTCCCGGGCTGCGGCATGATGGCGGACATGACGGAGACCCCGCATCCCCTGTACGCCACGCACGCCGAGACCCTCACCCGGGCGCTGACCGCGATCTCCGAGCGCGGGTACTGGTCCGCCTACCCCGAGTCCCCCAGCCCCCGCGTGTACGGCGAGACCGCCGCGGCGCAGGGGCGGGCTGCCTTCGAGGCGTACCTGGACGGCGACTTCCCCCTCGACCAGCCGGGCACCGGCGACCGGATCGCCACCGAGGCGAGTCCGTTCGGGGTGACGCTGGGCGTGCGCTACCCGCACGCCCGGGTCGACGAGCTGGTCGCCGCCGCCTCCGCCGCCCTGCCCGCCTGGCGGGACGCCGGCCCGCAGGCCCGTGCGGGGGTCTGCCTGGAGATCCTGTCCCGCCTGCACAAGCGCATCTTCGAGCTGGCCAACGCGGTGCAGTACACCAGCGGGCAGGCCTTCGTGATGGCGTTCCAGGCCGGCGGGGCGCACGCATTCGACCGGGCGTTGGAGGCGATCGCGTACGCGTACGCGGAGATGACCCGGCACCCGGCGACGGCCCGGTGGGAGAAGCCGGCCGGCAAGGGCGACCCGCTGCGGATGACCAAGACCTTCCACGTGGTGCCCCGGGGACTGGCGCTGGTGATCGGCTGCAACACCTTCCCGACCTGGAACTCGTACCCCGGTCTCTTCGCCTCGCTGGTCACCGGCAACCCGGTGCTGGTGAAGCCGCACCCGCGCGCGGTGCTGCCCCTGGCGATCACCGTGCAGGTGGCCCGGGAGGTGCTCGCCGAGGCCGGCTTCGACCCGAACCTGGTGCTGCTCGCGGCCGAGGCCCCGGGCGAGAAGCTCGCCTCCGACCTGGCCCTGCACCCGGCTGTGAAGATCGTCGACTTCACCGGCTCCACCGAGTACGGCGACTGGCTGGAGCAGCACGCCCGCCAGGCCTCGGTCTACACCGAGAAGGCCGGACTGAACACGGTGGTGATCGACTCCACCGACGACTTCGCCGGCATGTGCCGCAACCTCGGGTTCACGCTGGTGCTCTACAGCGGCCAGATGTGCACCACCTCGCAGAACATCCTCGTCCCGGCCGACGGCATCACCACCGACCAGGGGCACAAGAGCTTCGACGAGGTGGCCGCCGGGATCGCCGCGGCGGTGGGCAAGCTCACCGCGGACCCGGCCCGTGCCGTCGAGCTGACCGGTGCGATCGTCAACGACGGGGTGCTGGAGCGGCTGGACGAGGCGGCCAAGCTCGGTGACGTCGTGCTGGAGTCGCGTCCGCTGGAGCACCCGGCGCACCCGGACGCGGTCGTGCGTACGCCGACCATCGTCAAGCTCGACGCGGACGCCACGGCGACGTACGGCCGGGAGTGGTTCGGCCCGATCTCGTTCGTCATCGCCACCGGCTCGACCGCACAGAGCCTGGAGATCCTCCGCACCATGGTGGGGAAGAAGGGCGCGCTGACCGCCGCCGTCTACTCCACCGACGAGGCGGTGCTCGACGCGGCCGAGGCGGCGGCGATCGAGGTCGGGGTGCACCTGTCGTGCAACCTGACCGGTGGGGTCTTCGTCAACCAGTCGGCGGCGTACTCCGACTTCCACGCCAGCGGTGCCAACCCGGCCGCCAACGCCGCCCTGACCGACGGCGCGTACGTGGCGAACCGGTTCCGCGTGGTGCAGAGCCGCCGCCACACCGCCTGACCGGGCTTGGTCGGCCGGCTTGGTCGGTAGCCCGCCGGTTCGGTCGGTAGCCCGCTGGATTGGTTGGTAGCCCGCTGGATTGGTTGGTAGCAGGGGGCCCTTCTTACCGTTTTTTGCGTAGGAAGGGTCCCCTGCAACCACTCGGGCGGCGCGTGGAGGAGCGAGGTTCTGCTGCCCGCTCAGGCGGGGCGGCGCATCTGGAGTTCCCGCATCGACGGGATCGTGGGGTGCGGCACGCGTACGCCGGTGTCGGTGAAGCCCAGCCGCAGGTACGACCGGTAGGCGCGGTCGTTGCCGACCACCACCTCCAGCATCAGCTCCGGTCGCCCGCACGCCCGCGACCAGCGACCGACTTCGTCGATCAGGTCGGCGAGCAGCCCCGTGCCGCGCCAGGCGGGGGTGACGTAGACCCCGAAGACCACGGTCAGGCCCGCCTCGTGCGGCGAGGCGACACCCCCGGCGTGCCCGACCAGGCGGCCACCGGGGTCGGCGACGAATTGCGCCGTGTGCGAGCCGGTCGAGGTGTACGCGATCCGGGCGGCGTACTCGGCGTGCGGGCGGGCGGCGGCGTCCGCGAGGGTCTCCAGGAAGGCCAGCGGAGCGTCCGCGAGCATCTCCAACCGCAGGGCTCGCATGCGGGCGGCGTCGGTCGGGCGGACCCGGCGGACGGTGGGTACGCCTGCCGTCGGCCCGGCCGGATTCCGCGTCATGTCCGAATGCCTACCGCAATGATGGCCGCCGATGCGATCCCGGGTCGAGAGCCGCCCGATATGCCCAGGTTTGTGATCGTGCGCTGCGGTCACGCTTCGTGTAGCGTGCGATTTCGGTCACCGAACATCGGCCGCTCCGGGCCGGTGAGGAAAGCGGTGGTCCCGATGCCGATCGGACCGGCGTCGGGGGTTGCGTGTCGCCCAGCGAAGTGAGGAAGTGCACCGTGGCGCAAGGCACCGTCAAGTGGTTCAACGCCGAAAAGGGCTACGGCTTCATCGCCGTCGACGGAGGGCAGGACGTCTTCGTCCACTTCTCCGCGATCGAGATGGACGGCTACAAGGCGCTGGACGACGGGCAGCGGGTCGAGTTCGAGATCGCTCAGGGGCAGAAGGGGCCGCAGGCCGAGCGGGTGCGCGTCATCGCCTGAGTTGACCACGTGGGGCGACGCTGAGGTGTCGCCACCCACGGCGGGGCAACGCCACGGGCGCTCCGGTGGACAACCGCGGCGAGGTCCACGGCCGATCCGTCCCCTCCGTTCCCCCGTTCCCTCCTTTCCCTCAGGGCCTGCCCCGGATCCGATCCCTGTCGGAGCCGGGCGCGCCCCCGTCCGCCGGTCCGTTCCGGCGGCTCACCCGAGCCGCCGGCCCGACGCGAGTTACGGCATGTCGGGGTGTCCCTCCGTACGGGCGCCCCGATATGCCGCATACGGCGTCGCATCCCCCGTCGTGGGGGTCGCTCGCTCCCGTGCCGTCCGCCTCGTGGGGCGTCCCGCTGATCCGGCACTTCCTCCCTCTCCACGTCGAGCATGAAGTGGACGTGTCCAGAGAGGTCGAGTTTCCCGTCAAGGCCATGATCTTCGCGTGGCCCGGTGCGGCGTGGCCCGGTGCCGCGTGGGCCGGCCGGTGGGAGCGCCGGACGGAGGCATCGTGCTTGCACTCGGCAGGGGAGAGTGCTAAACAAGTCATTGGCACTCGCATGGCGTGAGTGCCAATGGTCGGGGCGGTAGGGCCACGGTCGCGCGGCATCGAGTCGTGTGGCACATGGCCGGTCGTCGCGGGCTATCCGGCCCGGCCGAGGAGACGTCGTCGTCGCCAGGTGGCGACGTCCCAAGGTGCGTACACCAGGCGGCCCATCCGGGACACACACTCGGGTGGCCCGTGAGTGTCCAGGAGGACAACGCCGTATGGCCAAGATGATCGCGTTCGACGAAGAGGCCCGTCGCGGCCTCGAGCGGGGCATGAACCAGCTCGCCGACGCTGTGAAGGTGACGCTCGGCCCCAAGGGCCGCAACGTCGTGCTCGAGAAGAAGTGGGGTGCCCCCACCATCACCAACGATGGTGTGAGCATCGCCAAGGAGATCGAGCTCGAGGACCCGTACGAGAAGATCGGCGCTGAGCTGGTCAAGGAGGTCGCCAAGAAGACCGACGACGTTGCCGGTGACGGCACGACGACGGCGACCGTCCTGGCCCAGGCCCTCGTCCGCGAGGGTCTGCGCAACGTGGCTGCCGGCGCCAACCCGATTGCCCTGAAGCGGGGTATCGAGGCCGCGGTCGCGAACGTCTCGGAGGAGCTGTCCAAGCTCGCCAAGGACGTGGAGACCAAGGAGCAGATCGCCTCCACCGCCTCCATCTCGGCCGGTGACACCAGCGTCGGCGAGATCATCGCCGAGGCGATGGACAAGGTCGGCAAGGAAGGCGTCATCACCGTCGAGGAGAGCAACACCTTCGGCTTGGAGCTTGAGCTCACCGAGGGCATGCGCTTCGACAAGGGCTACATCTCCGCCTACTTCATGACCGACCCGGAGCGTATGGAGGCCGTCTTCGACGACCCGTACATCCTGATCGTCAACAGCAAGATCTCGTCGGTGAAGGACCTGCTCCCGATCCTGGAGAAGGTCATGCAGGGCGGCAAGCCGCTGCTGATCATCGCCGAGGACATCGAGGGCGAGGCCCTGGCCACCCTCGTCGTCAACAAGGTCCGGGGCACCTTCAAGTCGGTCGCCGTCAAGGCGCCGGGCTTCGGTGACCGCCGCAAGGCCATGCTGGGCGACATCGCCATCCTCACCGGTGGCCAGGTCATCAGCGAGGAGATCGGCCTCAAGCTGGACGCCGCCGACGTCGAGATGCTGGGCCGCGCCCGCAAGGTCGTCGTGACCAAGGACGAGACCACCATCGTCGATGGTGCCGGTGACGCCGAGCAGATCCAGGGCCGGGTCAACCAGATCCGGGCCGAGATCGACAAGAGCGACTCCGACTACGACCGTGAGAAGCTGCAGGAGCGGCTGGCCAAGCTGGCCGGTGGCGTTGCGGTGATCAAGGTCGGCGCGGCCACCGAGGTCGAGCTGAAGGAGCGCAAGCACCGCATCGAGGACGCCGTTCGCAACGCGAAGGCCGCCGTCGAGGAGGGCATCGTCCCGGGTGGTGGTGTCGCGCTGGTGCAGGCCGGCAAGACCGCCTTCGACAAGCTGGACCTCGTCGGCGACGAGGCGACCGGTGCGCAGATCGTCAAGATCGCGCTGGACGCCCCGCTGCGGCAGATCGCCGTCAACGCCGGCCTGGAGGGTGGCGTCGTCGTCGAGCGGGTCCGCAACCTCGACGCGGGTCACGGCCTCAACGCCGCGACCGGTGAGTACGTCGACCTGCTGGCCGCGGGCATCATCGACCCGGCCAAGGTGACCCGGTCGGCGCTGCAGAACGCCGCGTCGATCGCGGCGCTCTTCCTCACCACCGAGGCTGTCGTCGCGGACAAGCCGGAGAAGACCCCGGCTGCCCCGGCTGGCCCGGGTGGCGGGGACATGGACTTCTGAGTCCGGTTCCGACACACGCCGAAGGGGCGGGCCGCGTCAGCGGTCCGCCCCTTCCGCTGTCTGCGGCCGGCCCGCCCGGTCCGGTCCGGTCATGTCGGCAGGGGGCGTCGTCGGCCCGGACGGTGGTCCGGCGGGTCGGTCCCGACGGGCGCGTCCACCATCTCCAACGGTTCACCGGCTGTCGGCTCGGTGCCGGCGGACATCTCCACCAGTTGTTCGGCGTCGCCGTAGTCCAGCCAGTCGATCGGCAGGTGGCCGGACAGGTCACCGACGGGTGCCCAGGCGGTGTCGTCGGCGGGTTCGTCGTCCATCCTCATGACTGCCTCCTCCTGCCGAAACGGTAGGAGATCCACGGCGGGGCCCGGGGTGGAACGGGACTATTCAGGTTCCTGCCCGGTTTGCGTACGATCGGGGCTGATGTCCTTCCGGTAGAGCAGGAAGACCCGCTCGATCCGGGCACCCGCGCTGCCCGAGTAGAACGGCACCGGGCCCACCCAGCCGATCTGGGCGCGCGCGATCCCGGCGGCCCGCTGGTCCCGCAGGCAACGCCGCAGCAGCACGCTCCCGATCCCCGAACCGACCGCCGCCGGATCGGTGCCCATCGGCCCGAACCAGCTCGGGCGGGAGGACCCCCAGGCGGCGAAACCGACCACCGCCCCGTCGCGCCACGCCACATGGCACCCCGCCCCGGCACGTCCCACCGAGCCGACCAGTTCACGGTCCCAGGCACCGCCGAAGGTGTCGCGGGCGAACGCGGTCAGCGCCGGCAGGTCGGCCGGTTCCGCCCGGCGTACCGTCACGCCCACAGTGGCCAGCCGCCGCTCCGCCTCCGTCGTGGAGCGCAGCGCGGGCGAGTCGTCGTACGACAGGTCTGCGGTCATGTTCCAGGCGGTCCGGTCCTGGCGGTAGCCCAGCGCCAGCACGGCGCAGACCGCCGGGGTGTAGCGCACGTCGATGCCCGGCCAGGCGTAGTACGGCGGGTTCCCGGCGAGCAGCACCTCCCGCGCGCCCCGCTCGGCGAGCCACCGTTCGGCGTACGCCAGCAGCGTCCGCCCCACGCCGCGTCGCCGCTCCTCCGGTGCGACCACCACCAGGTCCACGCACCCGTACGCCGCCCCCGGCGGATCCGGCTGCCCGGCAACGGAGCAGACCAGCACGCCGACCGGTTTCGTGCCCCGTACGGCCAGCAGCCCGACCACCGGCCGGTCGACCCGGGCCCGCCGGTACACGGTGTCCACGATGGTCTCGGCCTCGGCGGCGTCCTCGGCCAGGTCCAGGCCCCGGCGGCAGAGCGCGACCACCTCGGGCAGCCGCTCGATGGTCAGCTCGGTCACGCTGATCCGCTCGTCGTCCATGGTCGCCGACCCTAGGCCACACCCAGGCGCGAACGACAGTTGCTACACCACCCGCACGGCGGCAGCTGCCGGTGGTTGCGGCGGTGCGGATGTTGCGGCGGCAGCGGTGGTTGCAGGGGGCCCCTCCTACGCAAAAAGCGGTAACAAGGGACCCCTGCTCACACCCCAGCGGCGCGGACGGCGGCGTAGGCGTCGACCAGGCCGGCCCCGGCGACGTTGGGGGCACCGCCGCACGTCGGGTTCTCACCGCCCGGTTGGGGCGACGCCTCGACCGGGGTGGCGGTCTCCCGCAGGATGCGGCGGGTGCCGTCCAGGTCGCCGACGAGCGCCGGATTGGCCGACCACATCAGCGCGACCACTCCGGCCACCTGCGGGGTCGCCATCGAGGTGCCGTCCAGCACGGAGTAGCCGCCCCCGGGCATCGCCGAGCGTACCGCCGCACCGGGCGCGACCAGGTCGGGCTTGGCCACTCCGGGCACCGGCCCCCGGCTGGAGAATTCGGTGACCCGGCGGGACCGGTCCACCGCGCCGACGGTGAACACGTCCGCGTACGGGGCCGGTGGGTCGTCGATCGAGGCGCAGTACGGGCCGGTGTTGCCCGCCGCTGCCACCACGAACACCCCGGCCGCGTCGAAGGCGGCGGTGGCCGGCCGCAGCACCTGCGGGTCGCAGCCCTCGATCGTCGGACAGCCCCACGAGTTGGTGAGCACGTGCGGGGCCCGCTCGGGCCGGCCAGCGGTGAACGGGTCGCCACCGGGCGGGAAGGGGGCCAGCATGAACTGGAGGCAGTCCAGGTAGCGCGCCGGGTTGCCGAGGTTGCGGTCGAGGTTCACGCAGCCAGTCCAGTTCGCGCCGGGTGCGACTCCGATGCCGTCCCGTCCCACCGCGCTGCCCATCGTGTGGGTGCCGTGCCCGCCCTTGTCGCGCGGGGACCGGCTGCCCTCCCACGGGTCGTACCAGGAGTCGTCGCCGCCCCGGAACCCGGCCGCCAGGGTCGGGTGACCAGCGTCCACGCCGGAGTCCGAGCTGCCCACGGTGATCCCGGAGCCGTCCACGTCCAGCTCCGACCAGACCCGGTCCGCCCCGATCATGCGGATGTTCCATTCGGGGCCGGTGGGCGGGGCGGCGTCGCCCCGGCTGGTGCCGGCCGGCGCGGGCAGCGGACGCAACCGCTGGCTCACCAGCACCCGGTCCACCTCGGGGCGGCGCGACAGCCAGGCCCGCACCGCCGGGCCACCGTCCACCTCGATCGCGTTGACCAGGTAGTACGGGGTGTGCGCCAGCCGCAGCCGGTCCAGCTCCCGACGCAGGTCGGCCTGGGTACGGTCGGCGGTGTCGACCAGTCGGCGGTAGACCTCGCGGACCCGGGCGTCCCGTCCGGCCGCCCCGGGGGTGGCCGGGACGTCCCGCAGGTCGGCCTGCTGCCGCAGCACCACCAGCAGGCGCTCGCCGTGCAGCCCCGGCTGGCCGGGGCCGGCGTACACCAGGGTGCCCGCCACCAGCAGGACGGCCATGGTCGCCGTGGCGAACCGTCGCCCCGGAACGCGGCGCGGCAGCAGCACGCCGTACCCGACGGCGAGCAGGAGCGCGACGGCCAGACCGGCCCCGGCGGTGACCATCACCCAGAACGGCACGTCCCGGGTGGTGCTCAGCAGCAGGGTGACCTCCTCCGGATCGGTGAAGGCCAGCGGACCGAACACGCCCAGCGCGACCAGCCAGCGCACCGGGGCGCGCCCGGCCGGCCGTCCGCCCGCATCGGTGGGCGCCTGTAGCGCGCCGAGCACGAATCCGACCGGTGGCAGGGTCAGCAGCATGGCGAGCTGCGCACCGGAGTGACCGGTGCCGGCGGCGAGCAGCAGCAACGTCACCCCGGCCACCGAGCCGCCGCCCAGCACCAGCAGCGCCGGACGAGTGGGTCGGCCGGCCCCGAAGCGGACCCAGAAACCGACGTCGAGCAGGACCCCGGCGAGGACGCCGACCGCCGTGGCGGCGAGCGCGGCGAGCACCGTCTCCAGCAGCCCGCCGAGCGCGCCCAGCCAGAGCCAGGGCAGCAGCAGGACCAGCCCGGCGGCGACCGCGAGCGGGGTGACCCCGGCGGTGCCGTCCCGCCCGTCCGTGGCCGGGGCGGTGTCGGCGCGCGGCAGGCGGGCGGCGACCATCGCGGTCAGCGCGGCGACCAGGGCGAGCGCGGCGAGGTACGCCTCGTGGTGCACCGCCGGGATCATCCGGAGCAGCCCGAGCACCCCGAGCGCGACCGCCCCGGCCAGCCAGGCCCGGCCGGTGGCGCGGACCGCCCCGGAGCGAGGCAGCAGGGCCAGCAGCAGCGCGGGAACCCCGACCGCGACGACGGTGACCAGGGAGACCACCGGCCAGAGCCAGACCGGCTGGTGGAGTCCGCTGGCGAGCAGCACCTGCTCGGCGAGCCAGCCGACGAGCTGGGGGAACAGGACCGCCGCGACCGTCCAGAAACCGACCAGGACGGCCGCGACCACCGGCAGCGGCCCGGGCGGGGCCACCGTCGACGGGGGTACGGGAGGACCGGGCGGATACACGGGCTGCATGCCCGTACGGTACGCAGGCGGGCTCGGGGTGTGCCGCCGACCGCCGGTCCCGGTTACCGTGAACGGGTGCGTGACCCCAACATCTCCCGTACGGTCGCCGGTCAGCTCTCGCCCGTCCGGCGGGCCGCCGACCTGCGCCGGCTCCGGGCCGAGCGGTTCGACGTCCTGGTCATCGGGGGTGGGGTGACGGGTGCGGGCGCCGCCCTGGACGCCGCGTCCCGGGGCCTCAAGGTGGCCCTGGTCGAGGCGAGGGACTTCGCCGCCGGCACCTCCAGCCGATCCAGCAAGCTGATCCACGGCGGCCTGCGCTATCTGGAGCAGCTGGAGTTCGGCCTGGTGCACGAGGCGCTCACCGAGCGGGGGCTGCTCGCCACCCGGCTCGCGCCGCACCTGGTCCGTCCGGTGCCGATCCTGGTGCCGCTGCCGGACGGCGGTGGGGTGCGCGACCTGCCGGCCCGCGCCTGGCGCCGGGCCTACTACGGCACCGGCGTGGCCGCGTACGACGTCTTCGCCGGCCTCTTCGGCGGCGGCCGGGGCATGCCGCTGCACCGGCACCTGACCCGCGAGGGCACCCGGCGGGTCTTCCCCAGCCTGCGGGCCGACCAGTTGGCCGGCGCGATCCGCTACTTCGACGGGCAGGTGGACGACGCCCGGCTGGTGGTCACCCTGGCCCGCACCGCGGCGAGCCTCGGCGCGACGATGGTGACCAGCGCCCGCGCCGTCGGCCTGATCCGGCAGGCCCGGGAGGTGACCGGGGTACGGGTCCGGGACCTGGAGGCGCCCCCGGGCTCGCCGGACGCCGAGTTCGAGGTGCACGCCCGCACGGTCATCGCCGCCACCGGGGTGTGGAGCGACGACCTGTCCCGGATGCTCAACGACGTGGGACTCCGCCCCGGCCTGCGGGTCCGTGCCTCCAAGGGGGTGCACCTGGTGGTGCCCCGATCGGCGATCACCGGCGAGACCGGGCTGATCCTGCGGACGCCGACCTCGGTGCTCTTCGTCATCCCGTGGGGCGGGCACTGGATCATCGGCACCACCGACACCGACTGGCGGCTGGACCGTTCCCACCCGGCCGCTTCCGCCCGCGACATCGACTACCTGCTGCAACAGGTCAACGCGGTGCTCGACAAGCCGTTGACCACCGCCGACATCGAGGGCGTCTACGCCGGGCTGCGCCCGCTGCTCTCCGGCGAGGCGGACTCCACCTCGAAGCTCTCCCGGGAACACGCGGTGGTCGAGCCGATGCTGGGGCTGCTCCTGGTGGCCGGTGGGAAGTACACGACGTACCGGGTGATGGCCGGCGACGTGGTCGACCGGGCCGCCCGGCGGCTCGGCAACGTCCGCCCGTCACGCACCGCCGACCTGCCGCTGCTCGGCGCGGACGGGTACGCGGCGATGTGGCGGGACCGGGCCGACCTGGCCCGCCGGCACGGGGTGCCGGTCGGCGTTATGGAGCACCTGCTGGAGCGGTACGGCAGCCTCACCCTGGATCTGCTCGCCCTGATCGCGGCGGATCCACTGCTCGCCGCCCCGCTCGCCGGAGCCCCCGAGTACCTGGCCGCCGAGGTCACCTATGCGGCGCGGGCGGAGGGCGCCCTGCACCTGGAGGACGTGCTGACCCGGCGTACCCGGATCTCCTTCGAGACCAGCCACCGGGGGCTGGAGTCGGCGGAGCACACGGCCGAGTTGATGGGCGCGGTGCTCGGCTGGGACGCCGACGTGCGGGCCCGCGAGGTCGCCCACTACCGGGCCCGGGTGGAGGCGGAACGGCAGTCGCAGCGGATGCCGGACGACGCCACCGCCGACGCGGCCCGGCTCGGCGCGCCCGACGTCCGGGGCTTCGCCGCCGACCGGGGCACGGACAGCGACCTGAGCGGGCTGCCCACCCCGCACTGACCCCGCCGGGGCCTCCGGGCCCCGGCGGGCAGAGCACCGTGCCCTGGGCCGAAGGTCAGAACACCTTGCCGGGGTTGAACAGGCCGTCCGGGTCGAGCGCCGCCTTGATCGCGTGGTGTACCCGGACGCCGACCGGCCCGATCTCGCGGGCCAGCCAATCCCGCTTGAGCAGGCCCACCCCGTGCTCGCCGGTGCAGGTGCCGCCCAGCTCCAGGCCGAGTCGCATGATCTCGTCGAAGGCCCGGCGGCCCTGCTCCAGGCTGGCCGGGTCGGTCCGGTCGACCACGATGATGGGGTGCATGTTGCCGTCCCCGGCGTGCCCCACCACCCCGATCGGCACGTCGCACTCGGCGGCGATCCGGGCCACCCCGTCGAGCAGCGCGGCGAGCGCGCCACGTGGCACCGCCACGTCGTCGAGGATCAGCCCGCCGTTGCCCGCCGGGTACGACCGGGCGGCGAACGCCTCCATCGCCGGGTAGGCCAGCCGCCGGGCCTGGAGCAGCGCCGCCGCCTCCACGGCGTCCGTGGCGGCGTACACCTCGGACGCGCCGGCCGCCTCGCAGACCTTCGCCAGCCGGGCGAGGTCCTCGGCGGCCCGGGGACCGGTGTCGGCCGCCGCGAGCAGCAGCGCCTCGGCGTCGGTGCGCAGCCCCATCGGCTGGTACGCCTCGATCGCCTGAAGGTGGGTCCGGTCGAGCAGTTCCAGCAGGCTCGGGCTCAATCCCTGCGCGGCGATCCCGGCGACGGCCGTGCCCGCGTCGGCGGTGGAGTCGAAGACCGCGACCAGGGTCAGCGACTCCTCCGGGGCGGGCCGCAGCGCCAGGGTCACCTCGGTGATGATCCCGAGGGTCCCCTCGGAGCCGACGAAGAGCCGGGTCAGGTCGTAACCGGCGACGCCCTTGGCGGTCCGTCGCCCGGTGCGCAGCACCTCGCCGGAGGCGAGCACCACCTCCAGGCCGAGCACGTACTCCGTGGTCACGCCGTACTTGACACAGCACATACCGCCGGCGTTGGTGGCCACGTTGCCGCCGATGGTCGACGACTCCCAGGAGCCCGGGTCGGGCGGGTAGTAGAGCCCCTGCCGACGGGCCGCGCCGGCCAGGGTGGCGTTGACCACCCCGGGCTGCACCACGGCGATCCGGCTGACCGGGTCGATCTCCAGGATGGCGTCCATCGCCGAGGTGGTCAGCACCACCGCGCCGTCGACCGCGTTCGCCGCGCCGGCCAGCCCGGTCCGCGCACCCTGCGGCACCACCGGTACGCCGTGCCGGGCCGCCGCGCGCACCACCGCGACCACCCCGGCGGTGTCCCGTGGGCGGACCACGACCAGGGGCATGCCGGCGGGGCAGAGGTCGGCCTCGTCCCGCTGGTGCATCCGCAGCAGGTCCGGGTCGGTCAGCACGGCGGCCTCACCGAGCGCGGCGCGCAGTTCGTCGAGGAGGGGGGTGGCGGACATGCAGGAGAGGGTAGCCGCGCCCCGTCCAGGTGACCACGGGGTGGCGGGTCCCGTCTCAGGTGGCGGAGACGGGACGGCGGTCACCGTCCGGGCATCCGTTGCCTCATCCGACCGACCGCAGTGCGGCCAGCTCCCGGGTCAGGTTCGCCCGCGCCGGGGCCTCCCACCGCGCGGCCGGCGCGGGGAGGCGGAACAGCGCCGGCAGGGCGAGCAGCCCGGCCAGCACCCGGGCGCGACCGGCCCGGAACGCCGGCTCGGGCACGTGCGCGTATTCCCGGCGGACGCGGGCGGCGTAGTCGTCGTACCGCTGCGGCTCGGACCCGAGGACGGCCAGGTCGGCGTCGCAGAGCAGAGCCCCGTCGCGGTCGTCGGCGGCGACCGCGTGCCCGGCGGTGAGCAGCACCAGCCGACAGATCTCGGTTACCGCCCCGGCGGGGATCCCCGACGTGGTGAGCAGGGTGCCGGCCAGCGCCGCGCTGTCCCGCTCGTTGGCGTCCCCGGTGGCGCGCGGGTCGTAGACCGCGTCGTGGCACCAGGCGGCGAGCCGCACCAGGTCGGGCCGGTCGGCGTGCCCGGCGTACGCGTCGACCACGTCCAGCACGGCGGTCAGGTGCGCGACGGTGTGGTAATGCCGGTGCGGCTCCCGCCAGCGGGTGAGCAGCGCCTCCCCGGCCCGGGTCAGCGCCTCCGTGTCCGGGGCCCCCGCCGCGCGGGCCGCCGCCCGCCACCGTCGCACCAGCGTCTCCACGGACGCAGTCTGCCCTACGCCGTCGCTTGGTGCCGGCCGCTGGTCGCTGCCGTCGGCGGCTCCCGGAGTCGGTTGCGGGGAGTGGTTGCCGGGATGGTGGACGAGCCACGGAGGCGGATGGCACCGCGAGTGACGGGTGAGCGTGCCGCCGCCGGGCGAGCGGTGGGGAAGGGAGGGCAGGATTCACCCGCCCCGGCGCGGGTAGTCCCGCCCATGGCCGTTGCCCGTAACCGTCGCCGTGCGCTGTGGCACCGTTCCGGGCGGCTGCGGGACGGACTGGTCGACGTCGACACCGCCCGGATCGCCGGGGCGATGGCCGAGTTGCGGCACCGGGGTCGGGCCACCCTGAGCGACCGGCTGCACCGGCTGCGCAGCGTGATGACGCTCGCGTTGCAGGCCGGGCTGGCGGCGGCGCTCGCCTGGCTGGCCGCGCACGAACTGCTCGGCAACCCGGAGCCGGTCTTCGCGCCGATCTCGGCGGTCGGCACCCTGGCCGCCTCGGTGGGGCAGCGGCTGCGCCGGACGGTCGAGCTGATCGTCGGGGTGGCCATCGGGGTGTTCATCGGTGACGTGCTCATCTACTTCCTCGGCACCGGGCCCTGGCAGCTCGCCCTCGTGGTGATCCTCGCCATCGTCATCTCGACCTTCCTCGGTGGCAGCGCTTCGGTGGTCATCCAGGCGGCGGCGACGGCCGTGCTGATCGCCACGCTCAGCCCGTCCACCGAGGACCTGGAGATCCCCCGGTTCGTGGACGCCTTCGTCGGTGGCGGCATCGCGCTGCTGGTGACGGCGGTGCTGCTCCCGCTCAACCCGCTCCGCGTGATCAACCGGGCCGCCCGTCCGGCCCTGGACCTGCTCGCCGACCAGCTCGACCGGGCGTCCCAGGGGATCCGGGACCGGGACCGGGACCTGTGCCAGCGGTCACTGGAACGGCTCCGGGCGAACCAGGAGGAGCTGACCGCGTTCACCGAGGCGATCGAGGGGGCGAAGGAGACCATCACCATCTCCCCGGCCCGCTGGCACCGGCGCGACGAGCTGCACCACTACGCCGAGGCCGCCGAGCCGATCGACCGGGCGATGCGCAACAGCGGCACGCTGATCCGGCGGGCGGTGACCATGATCGAGGACGGGGAACCGGTGCCCGACCCGCTGCCCGACGCGGTCGGTCACCTCGCCGAGTCGGTGCGGCTGCTCCGGCACGAGTTCGCCGTCGGGGCGGAACCGCAGGACAGCCGGGAGCGTTCCCTGCGCGCGGTCAGCGAGGCCGGCCGGGCGTACACACAGGGAGTCGGCTTCTCCGGCAGCGTGGTGGTGGCGCAGGTGCGTACCACCGCCAGCGATCTGATGGTCGCCTCCGGCCTGGAGCAGGAGGAGGCCAACCGGCTGGTCCGGGAAGCCTTCGGTGAGGAGGAGAGCCCCACCCCACCCGCCGAGCAGCACGACCCCGCCGAGCAGCACGCTCCGCCCCGGCACACCTCACCCCCGCCGCTGCCCTGACCACCCGCGCCGCCCGCACGCACGTCTCCGGGTCGTCCTCCGGCACGCCCTCCGACGCCCGCCTTCGGCGGTCGCGCATCACCCGTACCGAATGCGCCCGGCCGGTCCGGTGACGGGTGGCTACGCTGACCGCATGGCCGACACCCCGTCCGGCGGAGCCACCCCGGCTGCTCCGCCGCCGCCGAGCCCCGCCCTCTCCCCGTTGGGCGGGCCGCCCGGCGTGCCGCTGCCGTACCGTCGCCGGAGCTGGTGGCGGTACGTGGTGCTGGCCGGCGCGATCCTGCTCATCGCCGCCTGTGCGGTCTTCATGCTCTTCACGCTCGGCGAGAGCCTGGGGGCGGAGGCGCTGCTGATCGGCCTGGTCGCCGCGATCCTGCCGGTTCCGGTGCTGGTGACCTGTTTCCTCTGGCTCGACCGGTACGAGCCGGAGCCCCTGAAGTACCTGGTCTTCTGTTTCGCCTGGGGGGCGTTCGTCTCCACCGCGGCGTCGCTGACCGTCAACGGGTTCTTCGCCGACCGGTTCGCCGACTGGGGGCTGCCCGACTCGCTCACCGCCGTGTTCAGCGCCCCGTTCATCGAGGAGCTGACCAAGGCGCTCGGCCCGATCCTGCTGCTGCTGTTCCGGCGGCGGGAGTGGTCCGGCATCACCGACGGGATCGTCTACTGCGGGCTGTCGGCGGTCGGCTTCGCGATGGTGGAGAACATCCTCTACCTGGGCGGGCACAGCTACCGCACCGGCGTCGAGGAGTACGGTCCGGCCACCGGCGCGCAGATGGTCCTGCTGACCTTCATCGTCCGGATCCTGATCTTCGGGTTCGCCCACCCGCTGTTCACCTCGATGGTCGGGGTGGGGCTGGGCATCGCCGCGCGTACCGCCGACCGCCGGGTACGGGTGCTCGCCCCGCTCGCCGGGCTGCTGTTGGCGATGATGCTGCACGGCGCCTGGAACTTCCTGCCGTCGCTGTCCCTGGCCATCGGGCAGCCTTTGGTCGCCCTCTACGGCTACATCGGCGTGATGGTGCCGATCTTCTTCGGCATGGTCGGCCTGGCGGTCTGGCTGCGGGCCTGGGAGGGACGCCTGACCGAACGCATCCTGCCCGACTACGTCCGCGCCGGCTGGCTCACCCCGCCGGAGGTGGCCGCGCTGGGCAGCCTCGGCCGCCGGCACGCGGCCCGGAGTTGGGCCCGCCGGGTCGGGGGCGACCGGGCGGTGAAGGCGATGCGGGGCTACCAGTTCTCCGCCACCCGGCTGGCCCTGCTCCGGGACGGCATGCGACGGGGCCTGGACACCCGGCCGGCCGACTGGCAGCGGACCCTCGCCGAGGAGCGGCACCTGCTGGACACGATCAGCTCGTACCGGTCGTTCTTCGTGGGGCGTGATCCGTACGCCCCGGTCGGGATCTGGGACGGGCAGCGCTACCACCTGCGCTTCCCGGACGGCCAGCAGCGCCCGGTCGACCCGCCGGACGAGCCGGTGGTGCCGATCCCGGTGGTGCTCGCGCCGCCGCCCCCGCCGGCGCACGTCCCCGGTTCCCCCGCCTGGTACGGCCCGCCCCCACCCGCCGGCTGGCCGCCCCACCACTGACCTCCGACCCGGTCCGTGATCGACCTGGTCCGGGCTGGGATCAGGTCAGCAGGCTGGTCAGGAAGTCGCCCAGACCGGCGGCGATGGCCATCAGGCCGGCTCCGATGGCCTTGAACATCTCCGCCGCCCCCTGGGGCCGGAACGCCATGAAGTAGATCAGGAAGGCGACGCTTCCCCAGATCAGCAGCTTCTTCAGGAAAACCGGCATCGTCCCTCCCCAGGGCGTGGACGTGCCTGGCTTCCCGCCGTTCCCAGACGCAAACGGCACCGACCGGGCAACGGCCCGGTCGGTGGGGAGGGTGTCGGGCCGGAGGTCGGTACCGGCCGGGGAAGAACGCCGGGTTAGAGGTACAGGCCGGTGGAGTCGTTCTCGACGCGTTCGGCGGCGACGGCGTGCACGTCCCGCTCGCGGAGCAGGACGTAGCCCCGGCCGTGCAGTTCGACCTCGGACCGGTCGTCGGGGTCGAAGAGCACCCGGTCGCCGGAGACGATGGACCGGACGTTCGGGCCGACTCCCACCGCCGTCGCCCAGGCCAGACGCTTGCCCACGGCGGCGGTCGCCGGGATCACGATGCCGGCGGTGGACCGGCGCTCACCCTCGCTCCCCTCCAGCCGCACCAGCACACGGTCGTGCAGGAGACGGATCGGCAGCCCGGAGTCGAGATTCTGGTCAGCGGTCACGGGAGGAACGCTACCGTGTCCGGACGCGCCCTCCCGCTGGTGGTTACCGGGTGCGGCGCCGGGGCAAGGTGTGGCGGAACGTGCCTACCGTGGCGTCGTCGACGGTTCATGTTCGGTCGTTACGGTAGGACAACAGCTGGTCACCCCTGGAGGTGTGCGTGAGCCGCTTGGAACGGGTACGCGGACGGCTCCGCCGCGCGTACGAGTCGGGACGGGACGCGGTCCGGGCGGGCCGGGAACGCCACCGTGTCCGGACCGGCGCCGTCTCCGTGCGGTCAGGAGGACCGGAACCGGGGATCGCCTCGCCCGCCACCCCGGGGCCGGCCGCCCCGCCGTCGGCGACGGTGGTCGACGCGGAGAACACGGCCGCCCCGCACCCCTCCACCGCCAGCCGGGACGACGCGGACGTCCCGCACGCGCTGCGGATCGCCGCCGCCTGGTCGTGGCGGCTGCTGGTGGTCGGACTGGTCGGCTGGGCGCTGCTGAAGATCGTCGGCCAGATCCGCATCGTGATCATCCCGTTGGCCGTCGCGCTGCTGCTCTCGGCGCTGCTCGCCCCGGCCGTGGGCTGGCTGCTGCGGGCCCGGTTCCCCCGGTCGCTGGCCACGGCGGTGGTGCTGGTGGGCGGGGTGGCCGCGGTGGTCGGGACGCTGACCCTGGTGGTCAACGAGTTCATCAAGGGCGTCCCGGAGCTGAGCAAGAAGTCCTCCCAGGGGGTCCGGCAGATCCAGGACTGGCTGAAGACCGGCCCGTTGCACCTGAGCGACAACCAGCTCGACCGCTACATCAACGAGGGTCAGCAGTGGGTCAACGACAACACCAACCAGCTGACCAGTGGCGCGCTCTCCACCGCCGCGACCGTCGCCGAGGTGTTGACCGGCGCACTGCTGGTGCTGTTCGCGACCTTCTTCTTCCTGCGGGACGGTCGGACCATCTGGCGGTTCCTGGTCCGGCTGCTGCCGGTCGCGGCCCGCTGGAAGGTCGACGACGCCGGCCAGGCCTCCTGGGCGACCCTGGTCGCCTACGTCCGCGCCACCGTGCTGGTGGCCTTCATCGACGCGGTCGGCATCGGCGTCTTCCTGGTCGCCTTCGACATCCCGTTCGCCTTCCCGCTGGCGGCGCTGGTCTTCCTCGGCGCGTTCATCCCGATCGTCGGCGCGACCCTCTCCGGCACGGTCGCGGTGCTGGTCGCCCTGGTCGACAGTGGACTGGTCACCGCCCTGATCATCCTCGGGGTGGTGATCGGCGTGCAGCAGATCGAGGGGCACGTCCTCCAGCCGTTGATCATGGGCCGGGCGGTGGCCATCCACCCGCTCGCCGTGATCATCGGTATCGCCGCCGGGGTGGTGCTGGCCGGGATCACCGGTGCCCTGGTCTCGGTCCCGTTGATCGCGGTGCTGAACACCGCCGTGCGCCGGCTCGCCGCCCGGACCGTGCCGGACACCCCACCGGACGCGGTGGTGGTCGCCGCCAAGGCTCCGTAGCCACCACTGCTACCGACCCCGTCCGGTGACCGGGCACCGGCGGTCGTCGCTCAGGAGCGGCCGAGCCGTTCCAGGGCGCCCCGGGCGACCTCCGGCCGGGTCGTGTACCAGAACGGCGGCAGCGACCGGCGCAGGAACGGCCCGTACCCACGGGCCGTCTCCAACCGGGAGTCCAGCACGGCGACCACGCCCCGGTCGCCGGTGGAGCGGATCAACCGTCCGACCCCCTGGGCCAGCCGGATGGCGGCGATCGGCACGCTGACCGACGCGAAACCGGAACCGCCGCCGGCGTCCACCGCCGCCGCCCGGGCCGCCGCGAGCGGCTCGTCCGGACGCGGGAACGGCAGCCTGTCGATCACCACGAGCTGGCACGAGTCGCCCGGCACGTCCACCCCCTGCCAGAGCGACATCACCCCGAACAGGCAGCTCGACCTCTCCTCCTTGAACCGGCGCACCAGCAGCGGCAGGGACTCCTCGCCCTGGAGCAGGACCGGCAGGTCGGTCCGCGCCCGGAGCAGCTCCGCGGCCTGCTGCGCGGCCCGCCGTGACGAGAAGAGCCCGAGGGTACGCCCACCGAGCGCACCGACCAGCGCGAGCAGCTCCTCGCCGGCCGCCTCGGGCAGCCCGGAGACGCTGGGCCGGGGCAGGTGCGCGGCGACGTAGAGGATGCCCTGCCGGGCGTAGTCGAAGGGGGAGCCCACGTCGAGCGACCGCCAGCCCGGCCCCTCGGTCGCCGGCTCGGCGGCACCGGCCGGAGTTGACCCAGGGCGGTCGCGCGACGGGGCCACCGGCGGGGCGTCCGCCCGCGCCGACGCCGACCGGTCGGCCCGCCCGGTGGCGGTGGCCAGGGCGCTGGCCGCCGGTGACGGCGGGGTGGCCGGCGGGGCCTCCAGGCCGAGCGCACGGGCCACCGTGTCGAACCGGCCGCCCAGGGTCAGGGTGGCCGAGGTGGCGACGACGGTGCGTTCCTCGTACAGGTGGGTGGCGAGGGTGCCGGCGACCGACAGCGGCGCGACCACCAGGGCCCGCCGGTTGCCGTTGTCCGGCTTCTCCACCCAGGCCACGTCGTGGTCGGACTCCTCCAGCAGCCGCTGGGCGGTGGTGCAGAGTTCGTCCAGCACCGCCTTGGCCTGCTGCTTGCGGACCGGGTCCGGGTCGTCGGCCTTGACCTCGCCGATCGCGTCCAGGGCGGTCCGGGTGGCCGCGTCCAGCAGGGTGCACGCCTCGCGCAGCGGCCCCGGCAGCCCGCTGGTGATCCGCCCGGCGGGTGCCTCGGTCAGCGCGACGGCCAGCGCGTCGCCGGCCTCGCCGAGCGCCTCGGCGGCCTCCGGCTTGAGCAGCGGCCGGGCCCGCTTGGCGGACCGGTCGATCAGCTCGGGCACCAGCTCGGCCTGGGCGGCCGAGGAGACCCGGTCGGCCAGTTCGTGGGCCTCGTCGACGATCAGCAGCTTGTGCGGCGGCACGATGTGCCGGCCGGCCAGCATGTCCACCGCGAGCAGGCTGTGGTTGGTGACCACGATGTCCGCCTCCCGGGCCCGTGCCCGCGAGGCCTCGGCGAAGCACTCCGCCCCGAACCCGCAGCGGGACGCGCCGACGCACTCCCGGGCCGGCATCGAGGCCAGTCGCCACGCCTGGTCGTCCACGCCCGGGTCGAGTTCGTCGCGGTCGCCGGTGTCGGTCTCCATCGCCCAGTCCCGCAGGCGCTGGACCTGCTTGCCGAGCCGGCCCGCCTCCCCGAGCCACCGGGTGCCCCCGCCGGAGCCCGCCGGGGCGTCGAAGAGGGTGTCCACCGGCTCGTCCTCAGTGGAGCTGTCCAGCCGGGCCAGGCAGAGGTAGTGGTGCCGTCCCTTGAGGACGGCGAAGGTCGGCTCGCGGCCGAGCAGCGGCTTGACCGCCTTGGCGAGCCGGGGCAGGTCGTGCTCGACGAGCTGGGCCTGGAGGGCGAGGGTGGCGGTGGAGACCACCACCGGCCCGTCCACGGTCAGCGCCGGGGCGAGGTAGCCCAGGGACTTGCCGGTGCCGGTGCCGGCCTGCACCAGCAGGTGTTCCCGGGTGGCGACGCACTCCTCGATCGCGGTGACCATCTGCTGCTGTCCGGGTCGGGCCGACCCGCCGGGCACCGCGCCCACGGCCGCTTCGAGCAGCTCCGCGCCGCTCGGCCGGGCTCCCCGGCGCCGGGTGCGGGAACTGGCGGAACTGGTGGCGGCGCGCGGCGGAGTCACCGTGCGACCGTACCCGTACCCGACGACACCGTTCGCGCCGATGACGTCGTGGCGGAGGTCACCGTCCGGAATCGGTCAGTGTCGGGCGGTTCTCGCCGTGGCGCGCCCCTTGGGGGGTACGGGATAGGCTGCGAGGCATGCCGAGCGACGTGGTGCGTGTGATCTACCGGAAGTACGACGGCAGCGACCACCGCGACTACCGGGCCCGGCGGCTCGCCGAGGACGACCTGGGCGTCTGGCTCGGCGTCACCGCCGGCACCGAGTCGATCTACCACGGTCGTCCCTCGGTGGAGCAGATCCCCTTCGTCCTGCTGGTGCCGCACCACGGCTGGTGGACGGGGATGTTCAACCCGCCGCCGCGCACCAGCGAGGTCTACTGCGACATCGCCAGTCCGGCCCGCTGGGAGGGCACCGACACCGTCCACCTGGTCGACCTCGACCTGGACGTGGTCCGGCGGCGGGCCACCGGAGCGGTCGAGCTGCGCGACGAGGACGAGTTCGCCGAGCACCGGGTCCGGTTCGGCTACCCGGAGGACCTGGTGATGGAGGCGGAGGCCGCCGCGCGTTGGCTGATGGGGGCGTTGGGCGACGGCACCGAGCCGTTCGCCACGTCGTACCGCAAGTGGCTGGCTCTCGTGGTCTGAGCCCTCACAGCGGAGGCAGCGCGGTCAGCTTATCCGGGTTGAGCTGGTTGAACACCCCGGTGATCCGGCCGTCGTGCACGGCGAACGAGAGCACCACCCGGATCGTTCGGCCGTCCCGGTGGGGGGCCTCGCCGTACAGGCCGACGGTGCCGTCGACCAGCACCCACCGGAACCGGCCCCGGCCCGCGTACCGGCCGTCGGGGCCGAACACGCCGAGCACGAAGCGGGCCACCGCGTCCGCGCCGAGGACCGGCCGCCGGGCCGCCGGGAAGTGCCCGCCGCCGTCGCCGACCAGCACCACGTCGGGCGCGAGCACCCGCAGCAGTTCGGCCAGGTCACCGGACTCGCTGGCGGCGAGGAACGCCTCGACCAGCCGGCGCTGTTCGGCCCGGTCGGCCCGGTGCCGGGGTACGCCGTCGGCGTCGACCGCCCGCCGGGCCCGGAAGGCGAGCTGCCGGGCGGCGGCCGGGGTGGTCCCGAGTACCTCCGCGACCGCGTCGAACGGGACGGCGAAGATGTCGTGCAGCACCAGCGCCACGCGCTGCTCCGGGGTGAGCCGCTCCAGGACCACGAGCAGCGCGGTGCCGACCTGGTCGGCGCGGCTGACCCGCTCGGCCGGGTCGGGGGCGAAACCGTCCGGCAGCGGGGTCACCACCGGCTCGGGCAGCCACTGCCCCGGGTAGCTCTCCCGCCGGTGCCGGGCCGAGCGGAGCACGTCCAGGCAGATCCGGGCGCAGACCGTGGTCAGCCAGGCGGGCAGCTCGTGGACCTGTGCGCGGGCGGTCGGATCGGTGAGCGCGGCGGCGCACCGCAGCCAGGTCTCCTGGACGGCGTCCTCGGCCTCGGCGCGGCTGCCGAGCATCCGGTGCGCCAGCGCCGTCAGGTGGGCCCGCTCCGCCTCGAACTCGGTCGCCAGGTCCACGCCGCCTCCTCGTCCCCGCCTGCTCCAACCCTGCCGTACCGGTGGGGGCGGGACCGTGCCGGGGTCGGCGCTCGACGGGCGGGCGGCGGCGGCCTGGGTGATGATCGCAGGATGAGCGCACCCGAAGTGTCCGACATCGTCCCTCCGGTCGGCGGCGGGATCCGGCAGCGGCTGCGGGTGGCGCCGGCCGCCACCCCGGTCGACCTCGCCGCGATCGACCCGCGCGCCACCCCCGGCCTGCCCGGCCCCACGGTGACCGGCCCGGACCGCAAGTCGTGGTGCCGGGCGCAGGTGCGGCTGGCCGGCGCGGAGCTGGCCCGGCAGCAGGAGATGCTCTTCGCCTCGGTCAAGGTCGACCCGGCCGACGATCGGCGGGTGCTGCTGGTGCTCCAGGCGATGGACTGCGGCGGCAAGGACGGCACGGTGAAGCGGGTGGCCGGCGCGATGAACCCGCTCGGGCTGCGGATCACCTCCTTCGGGCCGCCGACCGACGAGGAGCTGAAGCACCGCTTCCTGTGGCGGATCCGCCGGGCCCTGCCGCCCGCCGGCCACGTCGGGATCTTCAACCGGTCCCACTACGAGGACGTGCTGATCGGCCGGGTCGAGGCGCTGGCCCCGGAGGAGATCGTGCGGCAGCGCTACGACGAGATCAACGCCTTCGAGCAGGAACTGGCCGCCGAGGGGGTCAGCCTGGTCAAGGTGATGCTGCACATCTCCCGGGACGAGCAGCGCGAGCGCCTGCTGGAGCGGCTGACCGACCTGCGCAAGCACTGGAAGTACGACCCCTCCGACGTCGACGCCCGCGCCCGCTGGGACGACTACCAGGCCGCGTACGCCGAGGCGTTGTCCCGCTGCGCGACCGACGTCGCCCCCTGGTACGTCGTTCCGGCGGACCGGAAGTGGTACCGCGACTGGGCCGTGGCGCACCTGCTGCGTGAGACGTTCGCCACGCTCGACCTGGGGTATCCGCCGCCGACCGTCGATCTCGCGCGGGAACGGCGGCGACTGCTGTCCGGGTGGGCGGGTCAAGGTGAACAGCGGGTGAACGGTGCATGAATGACGTCCGACCGGGGGTGGGCCGGCATTTTCCGGCTCCTGAACCTTCCCTAGCATGCGCTGGGCAGTGCCTCTCCCCGGGCGGCCGTCACCCTTCCATCGACACGACGAGGTCCGTGCTGTGAAGTTTTCCTTCCGCCCCTCCGAGGGCGCTTTCTACGAGCTCTTCACCAGGGCCGCGCAGAATCTGGTGAAGGGCACGGAGCTGCTCAACGAGCTGGCCCTGCCGGGCGTCGACGTCCAGTCGGTCAGCGAGCGCCTGACCGAGGTGGAGCACGACAGCGACCAGATCACCCACGAGTTGTACAAGAAGATCAACTCCACCTTCATCACGCCCTTCGACCGCGAGGACATCTACCGCCTCGGGTCGCTGCTCGACGACGTGATGGACCACCTGGAGGCGGTCGGCAACCTGCTCTACCTCTACGGCCTCACCAAGCTGCCGTCGCTGCCGCGCGAGATGCACGAGCTGGTCAACGTCCTGGACGCGCAGGCGAAGCTGACCGCCGACGCGATGCCGCGGCTGAAGTCGATGAAGGACCTCGAGGACTACTGGATCGAGTGCAACCGGCTGGAGAACGAGGGTGACCAGGCGTACCGCATGCTGCTGGTCCGCCTCTTCTCCGGCGAGTACGACGCGTTGACCGTGCTGAAGATGAAGGAGGTCGCCGACGAGCTGGAAGCCGCCTGCGACGCCTTCGAGCACGTGGCCAACACCGTCGAGACCATCGCGGTCAAGGAGTCCTGATCCCGTGAGTCCCGAACTCATCGCCGTGCTGGCGGTGATCGGGGTGGCCCTGGTGTTCGACTACACCAACGGCTTCCACGACGCCGCCAACGCGATCGCGACCAGCATCTCCACCCGGGCGCTGACACCCCGGGTCGCCCTGGCCATGGCTGCGGTCGGCAACTTCATCGGCGCGCACTTCGGCGCCGAGGTGGCCAAGACCGTCGGCAGTGGCCTGGTCAAGCTGCCCACCGGTACGGCCAGCCTCGGCATCGTCTTCGCCGGGGTGATCGGCGCGATCACCTGGAACCTGATCACCTGGTACTTCGGCCTGCCGTCGTCCTCCTCGCACGCGCTCATCGGTGGCCTGGTCGGCTCGACGCTGGCCGCCTCGGGCACCGTGCTCTGGAGCGGCATCGGCGAGGACGTGGTCATTCCGATGGTGCTCTCGCCGATGGTCGGCTTCGTCCTCGGCTACATCGTGATGATCGCGGTGCAGTGGATCTTCCGGAAGGGGCACCCGGGCAAGCTGAACCGGGGCTTCCGCTGGGCGCAGACCGCCTCGGCCGCCGCCATGTCGGTCGGCCACGGCATGCAGGACGCTGCCAAGACCATCGGCATCGTGGTGCTCGCCCTCTACGTCGGCGGCTACCAGGACGACCCGGGCTTCATCCCGGAGTGGGCGTTCTGGACGTCTGCGGCGGTGCTCGCGGCCGGCACGTACGCCGGTGGCTGGCGGATCATCCGTACCCTCGGGCGGAAGATCATCGACCTGAAGCCGCCGGAGGGCTTCGCCGCCGAGACCGTCGCCAGCGGCGTGCTCTACTTCAACGCCCTGGTGCTCGGCGCCCCGATCTCGACGACCCACACGATCACCTCGGCGATCATGGGCGTCGGCGCGACCAAGCGGCTCTCCGCCGTCCGCTGGGGCGTGGCCGGCAACATCATCGGCGCGTGGATCCTCACGTTCCCGGCCGCCGGCAGCATCGGCGCGATCATGTACTTCCTGGTCCGGCCCCTCTTCAGCTGAACCGCCCGCCGGGGTTCCGCCCGGCACGGCTTGAGTGGTGGTTGCAGGGGTTTGAGTGGTTGCAGGGGTCCCTTCCTATCGCTTTTTGATGAGGAGGGGACCCCTGCAACCACCTGACAGGGCAACCACTTCACGCGGCTACCGCCGAGTCGGATACTCCACGCCGATCTGGGCACGGACGTCGTCCAGCAGGCCCATCACCTCCAGCGTGGTCGCGTGCGGCACCAGCGGACTCTCCAACAGCCCCTCGGCCAGGCAGCGCTGCACCTCGATCGCTTCGTACTGATAGCCGTTGCCGACCAGCTCGGATTGGATCGTCTCCGGCTCGTGACCGCCCCGGTGCAGGGTCAGCGAGTCGGGGCGGAAGAACAGCGAGGGCAGATCGATCCGGCCGGTGGTGCCGACGATCGAGGCGGTCACCGGGCTCGCCCCGACCAGACCGCAGCTCAGCGTGGCGACCGCCCCGGAGTCGTACCCGAGGACGATGCCGGTGTTCTCGTCCACGCCCTCCGGACTGATCTTCGCCCAGGCCCGGAGGTGGTCGGGCTTCCCGAGCAGCAGATGCGCCAGGCTGACCGGGTAGATGCCCACGTCCAGCAGGGCGCCGCCGCCGAGCGCCAGGGCGCGCAGCCGGCTCTCCGGCGGGAACGGCCCGGCCATGCTGAAGTCCGCCCGGACCGACGTGACCGTGCCGATCGCCCCCTCGGCGACCAGCTCCACCATCCGCAGGATCAGCGGGTTGCACCGCATCCACATGGCCTCCATCAGGAAGACGCCACGGGAGCGCGCGCTCTCGACCAGCTCGGTGCTGTCCGCCAGGTCGAGCGTGAACGGCTTCTCCACCAGCACCGCCCGGCCGGCGTCCAGGCAGGTCATGGTGGCCTCGTGGTGGGCGGAGTGCGGCGTGGCGACGTACACCACGTCCAGGTCGGGATCGGCGGCCAACTCCGCCCAGGAGCCGTACGCCCGCGCGACGCCGTGCTTCGCGGCGAACAGCTCGGCGCTCTCGGCGGTGCGCGAGCCGACGGCGACCAGCTCGGCGTCCGGCACCAGGGTCAGGTCCTCGGCGAAGCGGGCGGCGATGTTTCCGGTGGCCAGGATGCCCCAACGTGTCATGCGACCGGACGCTAGCGCAGTTCCGGCCCGAGCAGCACGCTTGATCCACCCGCCGGGAAGCCCGCCGGCCGTCCGGCTGCCGCCGGGCTTTGGGTGGTTGCAGGGGTCCCCTGCTACCGCTTTTTGATGAGGAGGGGTCCCCTGCTACCACCCAACCCCGCAGTGCCGCCGACCGCCGGGCAGGGCGCGACGGGGTACGGCGGAGGGAACTAGGCTCGGCGCATGACGATCGACAGCGGCAGCTTTCCCGCTCCGGCCGCGCTGGTGGAGCACGCCCGCCGGTTCCGCGCCGAGGGCGGCACCCCGGCGGTGCCCCGGGTCGCGGCCACCGTGCTGCTGCTGCGTCCGGCCGCCGACGGCTTCCAGGTGTACGTGATCCGCCGGGTCGCCGCGATGGCCTTCGGCGGCGTGTACGCCTTCCCCGGTGGCGGCGTCGACCCGTCGGACGCGCAGGCACACCCGGGCTGGGCGGGCCCCGGCCCGGACGAGTGGGGCGGGCGGCTGGGAGTCGCGTCCGAGGCGGCCCGCTCGGTGGTGTGTGCCGCCGCCCGTGAGGTCTTCGAGGAGGCGGGCGTGCTGCTCGCCGGCCCGGACCCGGCGACCGTGGTCGGCGACGTCAGCGGCGACGACTGGGAGGCCGCCCGGGTCGACCTGGAGAAGCGGCGTACGCACTTCGCCGAGTTCCTGACCGGTCGGGGGCTGACCCTCCGGTCGGACCTGCTGCTGCCGTGGAGCCGGTGGATCACGCCGGAGTTCGAGCCGCGCCGCTTCGACACGTACTTCTTCGTGGCTCTGCTGCCGGAGGGGCAGCGGACGCGCGACGTCTCCGGCGAGGCGGACCACACCATGTGGGTACGCCCGGCGGACGCGCTGCGCCGCGCGGCGGCCGGTGAGCTGACCATGCTGCCGCCGACGCTGCTCACGCTGGAGCAGGTGGCGGCGGCCGGCGACCTGGCCGACGTAGCCCGGCTCTCGGCGGGCCGGGACGCCGCCACGCCGATCACGCCCCGCCTGGCCGACCTGGACGGCGACGCCCCCTACTTCACCCTGGACTGAGCCGGTTTGCTGAGGGTGCCAGTTTGTCCTCGAATACATCGAGAGGTTCGGTCAAGGATTGTGCGCGGCGAGGGCCGTAAGGAGGAGATACCGAGGGTAGCCTTCAGGGGGTGTAGAGGGCGCCGCCCGGGCCGGTAATCCTGACGGAGCCCTCTGGTGGCCTCACCGGTGATTTAGGTGAGGCCACAACCCGTAACAGCGGTGATCAACGCTGTTACAGCCGATAAGAACGCCGTCAGCGCTGGTAGCGCTCGCAGCCACCTCTCGACTCGCAGATCGCGCTTCGCTGTGGTGGTACGGGCCCTGCATCGTTGACTCCGACCCACGGGCTCTATCTCCTCTCCTCGAGCCACGTGTCCTCGAAGGCGAACCTGCTGTCCGTGAGCCGGCGCGTTCGTTGGCCAGGAGAGAGTAGCAGCTTGTGAAAACTTTCACAAGCTGTGATCTTGGGGATTGCCGCTGGTTTGGCGCGACCCTCGGCGGCGACTCAGCCTACCTCAGGTCCTATGTGCACTGTGCTGGCCGCAGACAACTGCTATGACCGTTGCCTGGATTTGCTGTGTCCTGGAGGTTCGTGATTCTCGGCGTGCGTGGAATTCGAAACGCTGCCAGGGTGAGCCGAGCAACTCCGCGATCTTGCCGGTTGTCACAACTGTAATGGCTGGTGTGGCCTGTGGTCACCCCTCTTCGTCGGCGTGGTCATCCAGCTTCCAGGGCTGGTGTTCTGCTATCCAGCGCTCCACGTCCTCCGCCAGCCAGATGGCTCCGCCGGCCAGCCGCTCGTAGGGCTCGGGGAAGTCGGGCCGTGCGACCAGCTGGAGCACGCGCGTGCGCGACACGCCCAGCCGCTCTCGAAGCTCCTGTGCGCCGTACAGCCTCTTCTTCCTGGCCCCCATGGACCGGACGCTAGGCGGTCTGGTCAGGGCTGATACGTCAGTTATCCAATATGTCAGTTCACAGACTTGCCAGCTGCCACATGTGTCAGTGATGATGGTGTGGCAGGTCCCTTGAGCAGCACTCTCCGCTGTCGTACCGCCCCTTCCCCCTGTGCGGTACGGCGTTGCGGGTCCGTCCCCGGGAGCCCGACCCGGGGGCGGACCCGCCCTCTCCTCGTGGCACATGTCGAAAGGCGGGTTCCCGTGAGACATCTCGTCGAGCGGCTGTTCGGCAGCCGTACCGCTCGGCATCGGCGGGCCGACGGAGCGCCGTACCGGTCCCGGTACTGCGTGCCGCTGCTGCCGGCGCAGGTACGCGACCGCCGGTTCCGGCGTACCCGGCTCGGTCGGCGTGGGCTGGACCCGGAGGACGTGCAGCGCTTCCTCGACCGGGTCGCCCTCGAACTGGCCGACGCCCAGGAGGCGGCCGAACGGGCCCGCCGCGAAACCCACCGGATCAAGGACGCCCTGCGGCGCTGGCAGTCCGAGCAGGCCCGGAGCCGCGACCGCTACGCCCTGCACCGGTGAACGACGACGGCCGGGCGGGACGCGGTCCGTCCAACGGGTTCGTCGTGGCCTCGGCGATCCTGCTCGCCGACCGGCATCGGCCGGTGTGGTCGTGGCGCAGGTGGCGGCGGGTGTGTCGGTGTGGTGGCGACCTGCCGTGCCGGGCCTGGTACCGCCTCCCAGTCAACCGGGGCCACTGGCCCGACGAACAGACCCGGACGACAGGGCGGTGGTGGCGTGAGCGTCGATGAGCTGCCGGTCGGGCGTCGGGTCGCACAGTGGCGGATCCGGCGGCGGATGACGCAGCAGATGCTCGCCGACCGGCTCGGCAAGTCCAAGAGCTGGGTGGACAAGGTCGAACGGGGTGTTCGTAGCCTCGACCGGCTCTCCGTTCTCCGGGATCTCGCCGAGGCGCTCCGCGTGGATCCGGCGGTGTTGCTGGGCGGCAGCGCACCGCCCGCGACCGGGGGTGCCAGCGGCGTCGACGCGGTGCGGGCCGCGCTCGCCCGTTACGACTTCACTCCCGACGGCCCCGGTCGCCAACCCGCACCGCCGGTCGTCGAGCTGGGCCGACGGGTCGGGCATGCCTGGTTGACGTACCAGCACGCCCACTACCCGCAACTGCTGCGGATGCTGCCGGGCCTCCTCGGTGACGCCCAGCGCGCCCACGCCGCGCAGCCGGAGCACGCGGCAGATCTGCTGGTGCAGGTGTACCGGCTCACCTCGTCGGTGCTGGTGAAGCTCGGCGAGGCCGATCTCGGCTGGCTGGCCGCTGACCGGGCGATGGCGGTGGCCGCCGCTGACCCGCTGCGCGCCGCCGTCGCGGCGATACCGCTCGGCCAGTCGCTACGGGCCCTCGGTCGGGACCGCCTCGCCATGTCGGCCACGATCGCCGCCGCGCACCGGATCGCGCCGCCGGTGCCGCAGGAGGGCCCGCCCGGCGAGTTGTCGGTGCTCGGCACGCTGCTGCTCCAGGCAACCCTGGCCGCCGCCGGCTGCGGCGACGCGCGCAGCGTCCAGGAACTGGTCGACCAGGCCGGCGAGATCGCCGAGCAGGTCGGTGACGGCCACGACCACCACTGGACCAGCTTCGGACCCACCACCGTCGAACTGGCCCGTGTCGCGGCGGCCGTCGACCTCGGCGACGCCGGGGAGGCGGTCACCCGGCACGAGCAGGCCATTCGCCGGGAGCAGTGGCGACGGCTGCCTGCCGGATACCGGGCGGCGCACCTGGTCGACGCCGCACGGGCGTACCTGCTGGTCGGCGACCTGGCCGCAGCCGGCCGCGCCCTGGTCGACGCCGACCGCACCGCACCCGCCGAGACCCGGTCACGACCGGCGGCTCGTACGACGATCACCGCCGTCGTGCGCGGCGGACCCACCACGGCCGGCGTCGCGCGCCTGGCCACCACGCTCGGCCTGGCCTGAGGAGCCCGCCGTGCCGCCGCCGACCGTCGGGCGCCGGCTCCGTCCCGGTTACGACGGGGAGTGCGTCCGTCGGCTGCTCACGAAGGGGTGAGTTCCTTCCGGGCCGGAGCGGACCATGAGTCCAGCATGCCGAGCACTCCTTTTGCGAACAGCCAGATAGCGATGCTCGGCATGGCGACGCTCGGTATGGCGAACAGCCACCCGAGCCAGGAGTCCGCCTTGTTCCAGTCGCCGTTGGCGATGGCGAGAAGCGCACCGAGTATGGCGGTTCCGGCGGCCGAGAAAAGGATGGTCAGGAGGGAGGCGATGTTCAGCCTACGAATGTTCGGGTCCGAGGGCTGGCGCTCCCGGTGTGGTGACCCGAAGGCGTACACCGTGATCCAGGTAAAGCAGATCACGATCCCCGTGACGACCAGCACGGGTCCGGCGGTCTTCCAGTCCCTGGGCAACCCCAGCCACACCCAGATCGCTTCGCCGACCCGACCCAGCAGAAGGATCTCCGAAATCAGCGCAACGCTGAGGAACGTGACCCGGAGAAGACGCTCCGGTGCGCCCGCATGAGTGGGGTGGACCTCCGCGTCCAGCGCGCTCGTCCGGTCGAAGTAGGCGTGCACGAGGAGGACGATCCCGCCCACGGCGGCGACCGTCCCCACGGCCAGCATCCCGCTCGACACGGCGGTCGCCGCCCAGATCCGGCGACATGCCTGCGCGCTCTCGCCAGAGATCAACACGAACTGGTACGAACACAGTCCGAGCGCGATGAATCCCGCGAGAAACGGGGTCAGGGCCGGAATGCGCGCCGACGCGACCCTGGGTTGGCGCTCGACCAGCAGAACGATCAGCCCCGCGAACATGAAGCCGCTTATGAGACCGCTCAGGGCGGACATCGCGGGAGCTGCGCCTGCAACATTCCAGGCTGCCTCATTGCAGGGCTGGTTCATAGACGCACGTCCTTTGCCTCAACGCGTGGACGGGTGGCAGACGTTAGCCGTGGCAACTCGGCAGAGCAAGCTCTCCCCAAAGTGTGGCGGGAACTTTGGAAAAGTGGGCCGTCCGGGAGAGCGGGCGGCGGGTCAGGCGTAGTCGACGTCGAGACGGGCGAAGCCGCGTTCCCGGAGCAGCTCGCGCCCGGCCGGGCCGAACGGGTCGCGGCAGTTGACGACGGTGAGGTGGGCGAGCTTCGGGCAGTCCACCAGTGCCTCGACGTTCCGGAACCGCCGGCAGTTCAGCACGATCAGGTCGGTCAGTTCGGGCAGGTCCCGGAAGATCGCGCAGTCGATCTCCACACTGATCGAGTTGAGTCGTAGCGCCTCGACGGTGGGCAGGCAGCGCAGGCCGTCGATCGGGAACGCCCGGCCGGTGCCGGCGAGTTCCAGCGCGCGCAGCGGGAAGGTCAGCCGGGGGAGGACGTCCAGGTCACCCAGGTGGGACAGCTCCAGGTGGCGCAGCGTGTCCAGCTCGGCGACCCGGTCGAGCATCCGGCGTTGCCGGTGCAGCGGGGTGGCGAGGAACCGCAGCGCCGGGAGCGGACCGATCAGGTCCGCCGGTCCGGGACGCGGTACGGAGGAGACGACGAGCAGCCCGCGCAGCCCCGGCAGGGCGTACGCCAGGTCGACCGGGGCGGTCGGTGCCGGATGCCCGGCGTCGTACCCGACGGTCAGCGTGGCGAGGTCGGGCGGCACCCGGTCGCGGTCCAGCAGGGGGAGCAGCGGTGCCGGCAGGGCCAGATTGCGTAGCGCCGGCAGGGTGGCCAGCCACGGTGGCAGGGCCGGACGGCGGAGCTGGGCGGGGTTCGGACACAGGTGCACGCTGCGCATCCGGGCCGCCTCGTCCGGGGTGGGACGGCGGTTCCAGCCGATCCGGCCCGCCCCGTCCACGGTGAGGTGGTCGCACTCGTCGACGTTGCCGACGCCGTAGATTCCCTCGCCGTCCGGGGGGTACAGATAGCGGTAGCGGCTGTCGGAGAAGGTGAACGGCGCGACGTCCTTCGGCATGGCCGGCATTGTCGCCTCTCCCGGCCGTACGCGATCCCCGCCACCCGGCACCGGGCTGGCAATTCCGTCGACGGCAGGGAAGGGTGGTGGGAACCGGTGAACCTGCGACCGGTGCACGTGCGGACGGCCGGCAGGCCGGGGCGACCGGCGAGCGTGGTGGGAGACGATGGACGGCGGTAACCACCTGGAGCAGCTCGACCGGCTGGCCGGTCTCCTCGCCACGGTGAGCCGGGACGCGGCGGGCACCATCCGCCGGGTCAGCATTGCCCTGCTCGACCTCGACGCGGACGCGGCCCGGGCGGTGCTGGCCGAGATCACCGAACGGGCGGAGGCGCACCGCCAGATCGACGAGCTGGTGCCGCTCGCCCTGGTTCGGCAGCAGCCGGTCGCCTCCGACCTGCGGCTGGTGCTGTCCGCGCTGCGGATGAACACCGAGCTGCACCGGATGGACGTGCTCGCCGCGCACATCGCCAAGCTCGTCCTCGCCCGCCACCCGGCACCCGTGGTGCCGCCGCCGGTGCGTCCGCTGATCGGCGCGATGGCCGAGACGACCGCGCGGATCGCCGACAAGGCCGCCCTGGTGCTGGTCACCCGGGACCGGCTGGACGCGATCCAGCTCGGCCTGGACGACGACGAACTCGACGTGCAGTACGAACGCCTCTTCACGGTGCTCACCGACGCCTGGCCGTACGGGGTGCAGGCGGCGATCGACGTGGCGATGCTGGGCCGGTACTACGAGCGCTTCGCCGACCACGCGGTCGCCGTCGCCCGCCGGGTGGCCTACCTGGTCGGCGGCGACATGGCGCGCGGCGTCCTCTGACCCGCCGCCCTCCGGGGGCAGACGTCTCGATCCGTTCACACGTCGGACAGCCCTGCCTCGACCGACGGCAACATTTTCCTGGCGACCTGTTCACCTTCGGTTAACCAAGCTCCGGGGAGCCGGCTACCTGGCCCGCTTAGCTTCGACAGCGGTCAGGCCCCGAGAGGTCCGGCCGAACCCCAAGAGAGAGGCAATTCTGAGGTGAACCGCAACGTGCTCTCCCGGCGCGTCCTTGCCGGCGTCGCGCTCGCCGCGCTGGCTCTCACCGGCTGTGGCTCCAGCGACAACGACAACGACACCCCCGCCGCTGCCGGCAGCAGCGGTGGCAGCGAGTACGCGAGTCTTTCCGGTGAGCTGAAGGCCTCGGGTGCCAGTTTCCCGGACGCCTACTACCAGGAGGTCATCACCTCCTTCAAGGACGTCGCTCCGGACGTCACGGTCAACTACAACGCGACCGGCTCCGGCACCGGCAAGAAGCAGTTCGGCGAGAACCTGGTCGACTTCGCCGGCAGCGACAGCCTGGTGAAGGACAGTGACGGCGTCGCCGCTGGCTCCTTCCTCTACGTGCCGACCGTGGCCGCCCCGATCACCGTCAGCTACAACCTCCAGGGCGTGGACAAGCTCCAGCTCAGCCCGGAGACGCTGGCCAAGATCTTCCAGACCGACATCAAGACCTGGAACGACCCGGCGATCGCCGCCGACAACCCCGGCGTGACCCTGCCGAACACCCCGATCACCGTGGCGCACCGATCGGACGGCTCGGGCACCACCAACAACTTCACCAAGTACCTCGAGGCCGCCGCGCCGGGCGTGTGGAAGCTCGGCACCGGTGACACCGTGGCCTGGCCGTCGAACACCCAGGGCGGCGAGAAGAACACCGGTGTGGCCCAGATCGTCAAGCAGGCCAACGGTGGCATCGGCTACGTCGACCTGAGCGACGCCAAGGCCAGCCAGCTGACCTTCGCCGCGATCAAGAACAAGGACGGCCAGTACGTCGTTCCCTCGCTGGAGGGCACGACCGCCGGCCTGGAGGGCGCGGAGATCAAGGAAGACCTGAGCTACAACCCGCTCAACGCCGCCGGCGCCGCGTCGTACCCGATCACCGCCCCGACCTACATCCTGGTCAAGACCAAGTACGACGACGCCAAGAAGGCCGAGCTGGTCAAGGGCTTCGTGAAGTACATCCTCACCGACGGCCAGGAGCAGGCCAAGGACGTCGACTTCGCGCCGCTGCCCACCTCGCTCAAGGACAAGGCGCTCGCCCAGCTCGACAAGATCCAGGGCTGATCCGAGCCAGATCGCACAGGCACCGCCCACGGGGGACGGGAACCGCAAAGCCGGTCCCGTCCCCGCCGGGGTAGCCGCGCCGCCACTGGAGTGAAGGTGACCATCACAGAGAACAAACCCGACACCAGGCCGACCCTGACGCCACAGCGGGGCGGCCTTCTCGCCGATCGCGCCTTCTCCTGGTGGACGCTCGGCACCGGCCTGCTCGTCCTGGCCATCCTCGCGCTCATCCTGGTGACCACGGTCAAGGAGGCCTGGCCGGCCTTCACCGAGATGGGGCTGCGCTACGTCACCGAGGACACCTGGGACCCGAACCCCGGCACCGGCGAGGCCGTCTTCGGCGCGCTGGCCTTCATGTACGGCACCGCGATCTCCTCGCTGATCGCCCTGCTCATCGCCGTGCCGGTGTCGATCGGCATCGCGCTGTTCATCACCGAACTGGCGCACCGCCGGCTGCGCGGCACCGCGATCACCGTGATCGACCTGCTGGCCGCCGTACCGTCGGTGGTCTTCGGTCTCTGGGGCATCCTGGTGCTGGCGCCCAAGCTGGTGCCGTTCTACCAGTGGCTGCACGACGTGTTCGGCGGCGTGCCGGTGCTCGGCAGCGTCTTCGGCGAGGCCGCCAGCGGCCGGAACTTCATGACCGCCGGCCTGATCCTGGCGATCATGGTCACGCCGATCATCACCTCGATCTGCCGCGAGGTCTTCGGCACCGTCCCGCAGGCCGACAAGGACGCCGCCCTGGCGCTCGGCGCGACCCGCTGGGAGATGATCCGGGGCGCGGTCTTCCCGCACAGCTTCGGCGGCATCGTCGGCGCGGTCATGCTCGGCCTGGGTCGCGCGATGGGCGAGACCATCGCCGTCGCCCTGGTCATCGGTGGGGCCACCAACATCTCGGCGAACGTCTTCGAGCCGGGCAACACCATGGCCGCCGTGATCGTGCAGCAGTTCGGCGAGTCCACCGGCACCTTCACCGCCGCCCTGATCGGGCTCGGCGTCGTCCTGTTCGCGATGACCGTCGCGATCAACCTGACCGCCCAGGCCATCGTGCGCCGGGCGGAGGCCCGCATGAGGGGAGGCGTGGCGTGACCGCCACCGTCGAGCCGGGCACCCGTACCCCGGTCGTCCCCGACCTGTCGGGGCGTGCCCTGTCCACCCGCCGCCGGATCGTCAACCACCTGGCCAGCGGCGGCATCTACCTGGCGGTGCTGCTCGCCGTGGTGCCGCTGGGCCTGGTCGCCTGGACGGTGGTCAGCCGGGGTGGTGGGGTGATGAGCCTCGACTTCCTCACCGAGGACATCCCCAACTCGTACCGGCGGGAGGGGCCCGGCATGGGCCCCGCGATCGTCGGCACCCTGATCATCACCGGCATGGCGTCGCTGATGGCGATCCCGCTCGGCGTCTTCGGCGCGATCTACCTCAACGAGTACGGCAAGCAGAAGCCGCTGGCCCGGGTCATCCGGATCATGGCGGACGTGATGACCGGCGTGCCGTCGATCGTCATGGGCCTGTTCGTCTACATCGGCTGGGTGCTGCTGGTCGGCGAGCAGTCCGGCTTCGCCGGTGCGCTCGCGCTGGCCTGCCTGATGCTCCCCGTGGTGATCCGCAGCAGCGAGGAGATGCTCCGGCTCGTCCCCGACGAACTGCGCCAAGCGAGCCTGGCCCTCGGCGCGCGGAAGTGGCGGACCATCCTCACCGTCGTGCTGCCCGCCGCGATCTCCGGCATCACCAGCGGTTCGCTGCTTGCGGTGGCCCGCGCCGCCGGTGAGACCGCGCCGATCATCATCGTCACCGGCATCACCTTCGCGTCGAACCCGAATCTCTTCGAGGGCACCAACACCGCCCTGCCCGCGCAGATCTTCCGTAACGCCAGCCAGCCCTTCGTCGGTGCCCAGGACCGGGCCTGGGGGGCGGCCCTCACCCTGATCGTGATCGTCGTCCTGTTCACGGTCGTCGCCCGTCTCATCGCCAACCGCTTCGCCCTGAAGGAGCGCTGAAACATGGCCCAGCACCGCACCGTGAGCGACCACCGCCCGTCCGTCGCCATCAACGCACCCGGCGAGGGCTGGGGCGCCGCCGGCCCGCACTCCGCCGGGGACACCACCGTGATGGAGCTGCGCGACGTCAGCGTCCACTACGGCAGCTACGAGGCCGTCCGGGGCACCACCATCCCGATCCGGCAGAACCAGATCACCGCGATGATCGGGCCGTCCGGCTGCGGCAAGTCGACCATCCTGCGTTCGCTGAACCGGATGAACGACCTGATCCCCGGGGCCCGGGTGACCGGCTCGGTGACCTACCACGGCCAGGACATCTACGCCAAGGGCGTCGACCCGATCCAGGTGCGCCGCCGGATCGGCATGGTCTTCCAGAAGCCCAACCCGTTCCCGAAATCCATCTACGACAACGTGGCGTACGGGCTGCGGATCAACGGGATCAAGGGCAACCTCGACGACCAGGTCGAGGAGGCGCTCACCGGCGCGGCCCTCTGGGACGAGGTGAAGGACAAGCTCCGCAAGAGCGGCCTCGCCCTCTCCGGCGGCCAGCAGCAGCGGCTCTGCATCGCCCGGACGATCGCCGTGAAGCCGGACGTGATCCTGATGGACGAGCCCTGCTCGGCCCTCGACCCGATCGCGACCAGCAAGATCGAGGACCTGATGCACGAGCTGTCGAAGTCGTACACCATCGTGATCGTCACCCACAACATGCAGCAGGCCGCCCGGGTCAGCCACTACACCGCGTTCTTCACCGCCGAGGTGGACGAGCAGCAGGTGCGGCACGGCCGGCTGGTGGAGTTCGACCAGACCTCGAAGATCTTCACCAACCCGGGCGACAAGCGGACCGAGGACTACATCACCGGACGTTTCGGCTGACCGGCCCCGCGCCGACCAGGGCTCCCGGAGCCGCGTCGGCCGGAAAACCGTCCATCCGAAGGAAGGTGATGTGGTCACTCACGACGTCGGCGCGGACCTCGTGCACATCGCCGTCCCGGTCGCGTACGTGCGGCACGTCGCCGCGCTCCTCGCGGAGCTGGACCGGCAGGGCGGCGACGTACGCCCACCGGCCCGGCCACCCGCCCGCCCGGCACCACCGGACCTCGCCGGCCGGTGGTCGGTGCCGGAGCTGCGGCGCTTCGCGAACGGACGGTCGAAGAGCCACGACACCGTGCTCAAGGTTCTGGACCTGCTCGCCGCCCGCCCCGGCGAGTGGCTGTCGGCGGAGACGATCTGCGTCGAGGTGGACGTTTCCCGGCACCGGTTCGGCGGTGCGCTGGCCGGGATGACCCGGATGCTGCGTGCCCACCCGACCTTCCGGGAGCTGGGGATGCCGTTGAACCGGTACGTCACCGGCAGCCTCGACGACCGCGCCGGGACGTTCTACTGGATGACGGCGGAGCAGGCCCGCCAGTGGCAGCAGGCCCGCGCCGAGGCGGCCGGCTGATCCGACCGACCGTCGGCCGGCAACGGGACCGCCGGCCGACGGTCCGCCGCACAGGCCGGCCCTGCCCGGTCGCCGGGCCGTGCCTGGTTCTCGGGCCGTGCCGGGTTGCCGGCCCTGCGCGGTCGCCGGCTGGCCGTACCCGGTTGCCGGCCGTGCCCGGTCGTCGGGCTGTGCCGGCTGGCCGAGTCGCCGCTGCCGTCTGCGCGTAGAGGCGGTCAGCCCCGGTGGTAGTTGACGTGCGCGCACCAGTGGGCGAAGCCCAGCCGCAGGTAGAGCGCCACCGCGGCGGTGTTCGACTCGTCCACGTAGAGCATCACCCGGTCCAGGCCCCGCCGCTCGCGCAGGTGCGCCAGGCCGGCGGCGGTCAGCACCCGGCCCAGCCCACCCCGGTGCGCCGTCGGGTCCACCCCGAGCACGTAGACCTCCCCGATCGGGGTCGAGCCGGCCCGCTGGTGGACCTTGGTCCAGTGGAAGCCGAGCAGCCGCCCGGTCGACTCCTCGACGGCGAGCAGGAAGCCGTCCGGGTCGAACCACGGCTCGGTGAAACGTACCCGCAGGTCGTCGGCGGTCCAACGGCCCTGCTCGGGGTGCTCGGCGAAGGCCCGCGCGTTGAGCGCCAGCCAGGCGTCGTCGTCCGTGCCGGGCTGGAAGGCACGCAGCGTCACCCCGTCGGGCAACGGCGGCCCGGCCAGCGGTCCGGTCAGCGACCGGCGCATCTGCCAGAGCACCCGGGCACGGCCGAAACCGAGGTCGACGGCGAGGGCGGCGGCAGCCGGGTGGTCCCCGTGGGCCCAGGCGTGAACCGCGTCGGGCCGCAGTTGCCGGCCCGCGTCGACCTGCGGCTGCCCGCCCGCGTCGAACGGTGCCGTCCCGCTCACCTCGGTCAGGGCGGCCGTCGCGAGCGCCCGGCCCAGTCCGCGCCGCCGGTAGGCCGGGTGCACCACCAGGTCGAGGTTGGTGCCCTGGGCCGGTGCCGTGACGTCGAGGTGGGCGTACCCGACGAGCAGGCCCTCGGGTGTCCGCGTGGTCAGGTGCAGCGCGGCGGCCCGTGGGTCCCGCAGTTGGAGCAGCACCGCCTCGTCCAGCGGGTCCGCGCCGTCGGCGTCCCCGGCAACCCGCGCCAGGGCCAGGATGTCGGCGATTCCCGCCTCGTCCAGCCGATCGTCCCGGTCCACCCGCGCGCCCGTCACGCTGTTACCCCGCACGCCACCGTCTGCCACCCCGCCACGGTAACGGTTCCGGCCGCTTCCGCCCCGCCCGTGTGGTTGCAGGGGACCCCTGCTACCGCTTTTTGATGAGGAGGGGTCCCCTGCAACCACCCGAACCCATGCCCAGCCGGCGCAGCGCATAGGGGAGCGCGTGAGGGGAGCGTGGGGCACCCTGGCTACAGGTCGGGCGGCAGGGCGGTGACGCGGAAGCGGCTGGTGAGGTTCGGCAGGATCCAGTACAGCGCGTCCACGGTGCCCTGACGGTCGCCGCCCGCGTCGTGCAGCAGCACGATCGAACCGGGAACGGTCGCCGCGTTGACCATGCCGGCGATGCTGGCCGCGCCCGGGGCCTGCCAGTCGCTCGGGTCGACCGTCCAGTGCAGCGGCACCATGCCGAGCTGCCGGGCCATCGACACCAGCGGGTACGTCCACGCACCGCCGGGCTGCCGGTAGTACGCGATCCGGGCGTCCGGCACGGCTGCCCGGATCGCCTCGTTGGTGCGCAGCAGGTCGGCCTGGATCGTCTGCTGGGTGCGGCTGCCGAGCAGCACGTCGTGGTTCCAGGAGTGGTTGCAGAGGGTGTGCCCGTCGGCCACGATCGCCCGTACCAGGTCGGGGTGTGCCTGGGCGTTCTCGCCGACCAGGCAGAACGTCGCCGTCACCCGGTACGCGCGCAGTGCCGCCAGTGTCTGCGGGGTGTAGTACGGGTCGGGGCCGTCGTCGAAGGTGAGGGTCACCTGCCCGGTGCCGGTGGTCATCTGGGTGCCATGGGGGCCGCCCTCGTCCACGCCGTCGGGAGCGGGCTCGTCCGCCTCGTTCCCGGGCGTTGGTGTGGCGGTCGGCGAGGTCGGCGCGGTGACGTGTGGGGGGCTGCTGGGGGCGGCCAGTTCTGGCTCGCCCCCGTGTCCCATCAGGCTGTACCCGATGGCGTACGCCGAGCCCAGCAGCGCGGCGGCCACCAGGGCCACGATTCCCAGGGCGCGGTGGGACGAGGCGGCGGACATCAGGCACCCGGCCTGGTCGGCGCGTCGGACGGTCCCGCCGGGCCGGGGTGCCCGGGTGCATCGGAGCGGGGTGGCCGGCGAGGGCCACCTGTCGCTGGTTCGGTCGTCGTATGCACCGTCGCCCCCTTCTCCGGCTGGTTCGCCAGTCAGATTAGGGGCGCCCGGTGGAACAAGAAGGACATTCCCGAACTAACCCCCAAGAAGGGGGAAAATGGTTCATACCGGAAGGGGAGTGTGCTCCGCGTCCGGCAACGAGCGTGACGGCGGGACGACGAACTTGTAGCCCACCTGCCGCACCGTGCCGATCATCGACTCGTACTCCGAGCCGAGCTTGGCGCGCAGCCGCCGGACGTGCACGTCGACCGTGCGGGTGCCGCCGAAGTAGTCGTATCCCCAGACCTCGCGCAGGAGCTGGTCGCGGGTGAACACCCGGCCCGGGTGCTGGGCGAGGAACTTCAGCAGCTCGAACTCCTTGTAGGTCAGGTCGAGCGGGCGTCCCTTGAGCTTGGCCGCGTAGGTGTCCGGGTCGATGGTCAGCTCGCCGGCCCGGATGGAGCCCCCCGTACCGGCGGTGGCGCTGCTCAGCCGGCCGACCACCAGCCGCAGCCGGGCCTCCACCTCGGCCGGGCCGGCGCTGGCGAGGATGACGTCGTCGACGCCCCAGTCGGCGTTGAGCGCGATCAGCCCGGCCTCGGTGACCACCGCGACCAGCGGCACCCCCAGGCCGGTGGCGTGCAGCATGCGGCAGGTCGCCCGGGCCTCGCTCAGCTCCGAACGGGCGTCCACCAGGACCGCGTCCGGGCTGGGGCCGGCGACCAGGGTCCGCACGTCGCGTGGCGCGGTGCGGACCGAGTGGGGCAGTAGGTCGAGCGCCGGCAGTACGGCGGATGGCTCGCCTGCGCGTGCGGTCACCAGCAGTAGGATCTCCACACGATCACCTCCGTCCCGGCGGCGGTCAGCCGCGCGCGACCAGCAACGGCACCCTGGACGGAGTGCGGCGCTGAGAACTCGTGGTCCCGGCGTCGCTGGCGGGCAGGTCAGGGGTCGAGCCTAACCGATTGTCCGTGGCCGCCCTTGGTGGCTTTTCCTGTTTGCCGGGGTTGCCCACACTTGCGACGCAGGTTTTAACGTCCCTGAAACGGCGTCCGCCCCGCACGTCGTCGGGTCTGGCACGATCGTGTCGTGTTTGCCTCCGCGTCTCCCGCCGCCGGTCCCGACCCCTGGTCCGACGACGTCCCACCGGCCGGCTTCCCTCCGCCGCATACCGGTCCGGGCCTCGACGACCTGGTCGGCCCGCGCAAGCGGCGCGGCCCTCGTCGCTTTCGGCCCGGCGATCCGCCGGCACGTCGCACCGACGACGAGGCCGACGACGACGAGCTCGACGAGGAGGAGATCGAGCCGGTCGAGATCAACAAGCCCCTCTCGCTGACCATCGCCGGCTTCGCCGTGCTGCTCGGCCTCGGTCTGGTCCTCGCCGCGCAGACCTCCGGCCCGAGCCACCGGCTGCCCTTCGCCACGGTGATCTTCGGCGTGCAGCTCCTCTTCGTCCTGGCCTGGACGATGGCCACCCGCCCGCCGGCCCTGCTGGCCGTCGCCCTGGTCGGCGCGGCCAGCGCCGGGGTCGCCGACACCGTCGCCGTACGGTCGGCCGAGGCCCGGCTGCTCCCGCTGCTCTACGTCGCCGTGGGCGGTCTCGTGGTGGTGTTGCTCGGCCAGCTCGTCCGCCAGGCCGACCGACGGCGGGTCACCGACTCGTTCGGCACCACCCTGCTGATCATGGCCGGCGTGGCCGGGTTCGCCACCCTGCTGCCGCTGAGCCGGATCCCGGCGGGCACCCAGACCATCACGGTCTGCCTGACCGCCACCGCGCTGGCGCTCACCGTGGCGCGGATCACCGACGCCGTGCTCCCCTGGCCCCGGCTCGCGCCGCAGGTGCCCCGGGGCGCGGCCGGCGTGGTGCTCGGCGCGATGCTCGGCACCCTGGCCGGCAGCGTGCTCGGCAGCTTCCTGGTCGGCTTCACGCCGACCAGCGGCGCACTGGTCGGCCTGGTCACCGCGGCCACCGCCGTCCTGGCCGACCTCGCCGTCGGTTACGCCGAGGCGGGCCGGCTGATGGCCGGCGAGACGCCCACCTTCTGGATCGCCCGGCACATGCAGGGGCCACTCGGCGGCATCGCCCTCGCCGCGCCGGCCGCCTACTTCATGTGCGTACTGTTCCTCTGACCCCACGCCCCTGCCGCACGGTTGAGGCGTGGGCCCATCGGGTACCACCGGTGTGCCCCAGGCGACACCGGACGTGAGAGTGGAGGCGGCGTGACCGAGGCCTACCCGGCGTACGACGAACGGCCCCGGCGACGGGGCCGCAAGATCCTCATCGGTCTGCTCGTCCTGCTCCTGATCCTGGTCGGACTGGTCGTGGTGGCCGACCGGATCGCCGCCGGGGTCGCCGAGGACGCCATCGCCGACCAGGTGCGCCAGGAACTCACCCAGCAGGACGCCAGCGCGCAACCGCCGGATGTCGAGGTCGGTGGCTTCCCCTTCCTCACCCAGGTGCTCGGCGGCAAGTACGAACGGATCACCATCCGGCTGCGGGACGTGGCGGGGACGGTCGAGGGCAACTCCGTCCGACTGCCGGAACTCGACGTGGACGCCCGGGGCGTCACCGCGTCGCTGGACACCATCCGCTCCGGTCAGGGGGACGTGGTGGCCGACCGGGTGGACGGCACCGGAACGGTCAGCTACGACAGCCTGGCGGCGTTCCTCGACCGGCCCGGCCTCAAGCTCGGCGAGAAGGACGGCAAGCTGGCGGTCACCGCACCGGTGGACATCCTCGGGCAGAAGCTGACGGTCACCGGCAACGCCGAGGTCAGCGTCAGCGAACAGGGACAGGTGGCGCTGCGCTTCAGCGACCTGGACGCCGAGGGCCTGCCGAACGTGCCGATGGCCCGCGTGCTGCTCAACAACTACGCGCGCAGCATCTCCATCGACGTCCCCCTGCCCGACCTGCCGTTCCAGCTGACCGTGCGGGAGGTCCGGCCGCTGCCGGAGGGGCTCGCGGTCACCGCCGACGCCCGGGACGTACCGATCAGCTCGGTCGGCTGAGCCGCTCCGCGCCGGTGGCCGGCGCGACCCGTGGGGCTACCGGGTGTGGTGTGAACCACGCCCGGAAGCCCTGCTCAGGTGTCCCGGATGCTGGTCGGGCCGATGGCAGGACGTGGGGACGCTGGTAGGCTCCGTGCTCATGGGGACGCTCCTCACCAAACGGCGCGCGGTCGACCTGTGCCGCGTGGCCACCTGCCTGTGTCGCTCCGTCATCTGACGACGGAGCTGCAAACGGCTGTGTAGCGGCCACCGGCGGGGTTCCCCGCACCCCCGGTTCTCCTCTTTCGCCCGGCAGTGGCGCCGTCGCATCCAACCCGAGATCCGTCCATCCTGGGTCCCGCGCGCGGTGCGACAGACACCGACCTTCCCCGCGCGTCGACTCAACCGCCATCCTCACCAGGGAGTGATCCGATGAGTCGCGACACCGCACTCGTCTCGGCCGAGTGGGCCGAGAAGAACATCGACGCCCCGGGCGTCGTCTTCGTCGAGGTAGACGAGGACACCTCGGCGTACGACACCGGCCACATCGCCGGGGCGATCAAGCTCGACTGGAGGACCGACCTCCAGGACCCGGTCCGCCGGGACTTCGTCAACAAGAGCCAGTTCGAGGCGCTGCTCTCCGAGCGGGGCATCGCCAACGACGACACCGTCATCCTGTACGGCGGCAACAACAACTGGTTCGCCGCGTACGCGTACTGGTACTTCAAGCTCTACGGCCACGGCGACGTCAAGCTGCTCGACGGCGGTCGCAAGAAGTGGGAGCTGGACGCCCGCCCGCTGGTCACCGACAAGGTCGAGCGTCCGAAGACCCAGTACGTCGCGCAGGAGCCGGACAACTCGATCCGTGCCTTCCGCGACGAGATCGTGCCCGCGATCGGCACCAAGAACCTGGTCGACGTGCGCAGCCCCGACGAGTTCGCCGGCCGGCTGCTCGCCCCCGCCCACCTGCCGCAGGAGCAGGCGCAGCGAGCCGGGCACGTGCCCACCGCGATCAGCGTCCCGTGGTCCAAGGCGGCCAACGAGGACGGCACCTTCAAGTCCGACGACGAGCTGCGCAAGATCTACGGCGCCGCCGGGCTGGACGACAGCAAGGAGACCATCGCCTACTGCCGCATCGGCGAGCGCTCCTCGCACACCTGGTTCGTGCTCCAGGAGCTGCTTGGTCACCGCAACGTGAAGAACTACGACGGATCCTGGACCGAGTACGGCTCGCTGGTCGGCGTGCCGGTCGCGCTCGGCGACGAGCCCGGGGAGGCCTGAGCCATGACAGCACCCACCGCTGCCGGTTGCGCCGCACCGGACCAGGCGGCTCCGCTGCCCGCGAGCCTCGACCTGGAGAAGGAAACCGTCATCACCGGTGTCGTCCGGTCCGAGGCGGGCGAGCTCGTGCCGGGCGCGTACGTCCGGCTGCTCGACTCGACCGGTGAGTTCACCGCCGAGGTGGTCACCTCGCCCGCCGGCCAGTTCCGGTTCTTCGCCGCGCCGGGCAGCTGGACGCTGCGCGCCCTCTCCCGGCACGGCAACGGCGACATCCCCGTCGCCGCCGCCCGGGGCATCAACGAGGTCGCCGTCACGGTCGCCTGACCCGGCTCCACCACGACGGAAAGGCCCCCGGCTCACCCGGGGGCCTTTCCGTCGTCCGGCCGCCCGCTCGATTCCGGCGATATCGCGGTGTCCAGTCCCGGCGATGCCGGGATATCGGCAAACTGAAGTGGATCAAGCCGTCACGGTCGCGTCCGGAGGCGCGGGGTGCACTCCTCGGCGTGGCCGGGGCGGAGGACGCAGCGCCGTCGGTGCGGCAGCCGCCGGTCACAGAAGACGGCCTGCTGGACGCCGGGGTCGCCCTCCTCGGAGACCGTCGTCTCGCCGAGCACGAGCTGCGGCAGGAACGCCAGGGACCGGGTGAGCGCGCGGGCCAGCACGTGCGCGCCGGCCAGGTCCGCCGCGACCACCGTCAGGTGTACGACGAACCGCCGGTCGTCGTTCACCGGTGCACCCGGGGCGCGAAGCGTGACTGCCAGTCCCGCAGGTGCTGCTTGATGCGGGTGTTCTCGTGCCGGATCCGGTCCAGTTCGGCGTGCAGCGTGGCGAGGTCGTCGGCCACCCGGTGCAGGAAGGCGGTCACCTCGCCCGGATCGAGACCGCGCCGGACCAGCGGAAACCGGTGGTCGCGCACCCGGCCGGCGCAGAGCGGGAGGTGGGCCACCGGGCGGTGGTACCGGCCCGCGTTCCCGAGCCCGACCGGTCGGGCCGGGTGCGGGACGGGGGAGCGGCCGGTGGCCGATCGTACGGGGTGGGGAGTTGGGGGTCGGGGCGGACCGCCCTGCCGTGCGCGGCCCGCCCCGACGGGGGGAGTGAGCGCTACTCGTTGCCACGCGAGGAACACTCCGCAACCAACATAGGTACTGAAGTTGCGGTAGTCAACATCCGCGCCCTTAGCGACTTCGTCTTGTTTCCTGCTGCTTCCGCGTGATCGAATGGAATCGCCACGCGAGGAGCGCCATGCCTGCATTGCCGGATTACTTCAAGATCGCGAACGAGATCATGGCCGATGCCCGGAGCGGACGGACCAAACCGGGTGACAAGTTGCCGTCGATCGCCGAGTTGTGCGAGCAGCACAAGGTGAGCGCGTCAACGATTCGCCTGGTCTTCGTGCGCCTGGAAGCCCTGGAGGTAATCGACCGCCACCAGGGCAAGGGTGTCTTCGTCACCGACCCGGCGACGTGGATGCGTAAGCCCTGACCCTGGCCCTACGAGTGGCTACTCGCCGTCCTGTCGCGGCGTGGCCGCCAGGATGAGGTCGAGGCCGCGTTCGAAAAGGTCGTCGTCGCTCCAGCGGGCGGTGTCGAGGTGGCCCGAGGAGTTGAGCGTCGGGTAGGCGTCGGGGTTCGCGGTGATGTGACGCCGGGCTTCCGTCCGGGCCTGCGGGTCCGCGCTGCGGCACCAGGTCGCCTCGGTGAGCGCCGTGCCGATCACGTAGTTGGCCAGTGTGCGGGTGACCATGGTCAGTTCGACGCCGGAGAGGCCGCCCCGGGTCAGCGCCGCTTGCAGGTGCTCGGTGCGGGTGAGGACGTTGGGGCCGAGCATCGGTCGGCCGATCAGGCCCGGGGCCCAGGGGTGACGGACCATGACCGCGCGCCAGTTGCGGATCAGGGCGCGGGCGTCGCCGCGCCAGTCGTCGGTGGCCTCGGAGAGTGGCACGTCCCCGAACACGTGGTCGAGGGCCAGGTCGAGCACGTCGTCCTTGGTCTTCACGTGCCAGTACAGCGCGGTGGGCGTGACGTCGAGCAGTTGGGCGAGCCGACGCATGGTCAGGCCGTCGATCCCGTGCCGGTCGAGCAGCGTCACCGCCGCGTCGACGATGCGCTGACGGGTCAGGGGGACCGGGCGGGGCCGGTCGGGCTCCTCGCGCAGCCATACCGAGCCGGCATGCCCGCGATGTTCCCCCGGAGTGTCGTCGCGCGGCTGGTGGAACTCGGTGTCGGTCACGCCAGGACTCCAGATCACGTGTGTGGGGTGGAGGTCGTCCGACCGGAGCCGAAGTGGCGGTGTCGCCGCCCCGGCTACCGGCTGTCGTGACGGCTCAGTAGCGGGTCTTCACCAGGAAGGCGTAGCCGACCACCTTGGTGCCGTTCCAGTTGTACATAGCGTGACAGGCCTGGGGTGATGTCCACGATGAGACGTAGCTTGGCCGGGCGGCGTTGCAGGCCTTCATGGTCGGGTAGAGCGGGCTGTTGTAGTCCGCCTGCGCGGGCGACGCCAGGCCGAGTACCAGGCCACCGGCCACGGCGCCGGCGGCCACGAGGCTGCGGACGCGGGGACGACGGAGAAGATTCGCCACGGGATAACCCTTCTTCGGAATCAGCCCTGTTTGGGGCTGTGGATCACCAGCAGTGTATGAGCGCCCCGCACGTCGATGGAGATCAACTATAGACATGGTGTCCGCACGGTGCGTAGTCGACTTAACGATGGTAAGTTTATCTAACCCCGTGCATTGCTCTGACGGGCACGGCCGAGGGGAGGTGTCGGGAGTCATGCCTCTGATGCGGATCCAGCTGGACAGCGACCGGGCCACCGCCCGGCGGGTGATGGAGCTGCACCTGGCCGACAAGGTCCATCGGGAGTCCCGCGACGCCGCGCGGGAGGAGGTCTGGCGACGCGGTCGGACCCCGGCCGGCGAAGCCGTCTTCGTCGGCGTCACGAACGGCGAACCCGTGCGACTGCTCTACGACGTGGAGGTCCACTGGGACACGACCCGTTGACGGCACCTCCGCGACCCGGGGCGGACGGAGTCGGGTCAGGGCAACATGCGGGCTGTCGACGGCTGCTCTGGTGGGCAGTTCACCCTGAGTGACACCAGACCGGGGACCTCACACCCCCGCGCGTCCTTTGCTCTGCACCCCTTCACGCACCGGACACCCCCGGTGACCGGCGGCGCCCCACCCCGATGCTCGTCGACAAACCCATCCCCTGCTCAACACCGGTGTCGCGTATCCGGGTGCAGAGCAAAGGGCGGACCGGGGAAGCCGCCGTCCGGCACCGGATCACTCACCGTGAGGATCCACCACCACCCCACCTCGCCACACCCAACGTGACCATGGGTGGTGGGGCGCGGTGGTGCCGGCCGCGCCCCACACCTGTTCAACCCCCGCAGGCCCCTTCGGGTCACGCCCAGGTGGCCCGGTCGGGGCGACGTGGCACCATGGCCGCGTGACCGGTCCTGTCCAGACGGGGTACGCCCCGCCCAGTGGTCCGCCCAGCCCGCCGCCGCGGGGGTGGCCCCGTTGGCTGATCGTGGCCACCCTGCTCTGGGCGCTGCTGCTGGCGGCGCTGACCTGGCTCTCCGTCCGCGACGACGGGCCGACGGTCCGCGAGCAGCGCAGCCTGGCCCAGGCCGGTCCGGTGGTGGACCGGACGATCGGCGACCTGGTCGCCGCCGCCGGCCCGGACGCGCTCGTCGAGTTGGCGCCGCCGGTGGTCGAGCGGGGCTGCCGGGTCACCCCGTTCGAGGACGGCGGCACGCTGGAACGCGTGGTGGACGTCCGCATCGTCGGGGAGGAGCCGCGCGCCCTGCTGGACCGGATCGCCGAGGCACTGCCGGACCGTTACCGCGCCACCGTGCTGCTCACCCGGGAGGGGACCCGGTTGCGCGCCGACGCGGGGGAGTTCGTCACCGTGCGTGGCCAGGAGACCGAGGAAGGGACCGTGCGGTTCACCGCCGACACCGGCTGCCGTCCGCTCGGCTCCGGGTACGAGTCGACGCCGGTGACCGGCGCGGAAGCCGAGTCCGACGCGGTCGTCGCGGCGCTGCGGGCGCTGGGTCGCCCGGCTCCCGGGGAAGTGGAGCTGGTCGCCGCGCCCTGCCCCGGCGGCGGCAGTGCCCGTACCGCGCGGGCCGTCGCCGGCCCGGGGTCGGCCGCGACCCCGACCTCGGCGGCAGCCGTGCTCGCCCCGCTGGCCACCGCTCCCGCGCTGGTCGACACCCCTGAGCTGTACGCCTACCGCGCCGGTCCGGTCACCGTGCAGGTGCATCTGGTCGCCGACCCGCCGTCGGTCTCCGCGTTGACCCCCTGCCGCTGAGCCTCGCCGAGGGGAGCCGTGCCGAGGGAGCCGTGCCGGGCCGGGGCGTCAGAGGTTACGGCTGCGGCCCAGCGCGTCGACGTGCCCCCAGCGGCCGGGGATGTCGAGCAACTCGATGCGGCCCATCCCGTGCGGCACCGCCGGGTCGATGATCAGGTGCTCGCCCTGCGGTTCCAGGCCGAGCAGCACCCGGAGCATCAGCAGCGGTGCCCCGGCCGACCAGGCCTGCGGACTGCACGCGGTCGGGTACTCGACCGGGTAGTCGGTCAGGTCGCGGTCGTAACCGGCGAACGCCTCGGGCAGCCGGCCGTTGAAGTAGCGGGACGCCTCGAACATCGCCAGGCAGATCCGGCCCGCCTCCTCGCGGAAGCCGTACCGCCACAGACCCCATGCGATGATCGAGTTGTCGAACGGCCAGACCGTGCCGGCGTGGTAGCCGATCGGGTTGTACCGCCCCTGGTCGGTGGCGAGGGTCCGCACCCCCCATCCGGAGAAGAGGCGCGGGCCGAGCAGGTGACCGGCCACCTTTCCCGCCCGTGACTCGTCCACGATGCCGCTCCAGAGCAGGTGACCCATGTTCGAGGAGAGCGCGTCGACGGGTTTGCCCTCGGCGTCCAGGGCGAGCGCGTAGTACTCCCCGTCGGCGACCCAGAAGTCCCGGTTGAAGCGTTCCTTCAACGCGGCGGCCTCGCGTTCCAGCCGGTCGGCCCAGGCCGGATCGCCGAAGAACGTCCGGGCCAGTCGGGCGCCGCGCAGCTTCGCGTCGTACGCGTAACCCTGGAGTTCACAGGTGGCCCGGGGGAAACCGGGCAGCCGGCCGTCGGCGTACGAGATGGAGTCCCAGGAGTCCTTCCAGCACTGGTTCTCCAGGCCGGTCTGCGGGTTCCGGGTTTCGTACCAGACGTAGCCGGAGCCGAGCAGGTCGCCGTAGCTGTCGATCCAGTTGAGCGCGAGCCGGACCGGGAACTCCAGCGCCCGGACGAGGTCGGCGTCGCCGCTCCAGCGTTCGTACTCGTCGAGCAGGATCACGAAGAGCGAGGTCGAGTCGGCGGCACCGTAGTAGGGGGAGTGCGGCTGTTCCTCGAAACCGGCGGTCTCGCCGTACCGCAGCTCGTGCAGGATCTTCCCCGGTTCCTCGTCGCGGAAGTCGTCGAGCCGCGCGCCCTGGAGTCCGGCCAGGACGATCAGGGTCGGGGGCACCAGGTCCGGCATGAACGGCAGCACCTGGAGGCCGGTCAGCATGCTGTCCCGCCCGAAGAGGGTCATGAACCAGGGCAGCCCGGCGGCGAGCAGGCGCACGCCCAGGGCGATCGACTCGTAGCGCAACGCGGTCAGGTCCCTGAGACTGCGCCCGTACGTCCGCTCCAACGGCGTGAAGTCGCAGCCCAGCTTCGGCGCGCGTTCGACCAGCCGGCGGTGCTCCGACTCGATGTCCGCAGGGGTGCGGGACCCACCGAGCGGCAGGGTCGTCCGGATGTCCTCGCCGCGCGCGCCGTAGATGACGGTCGCCACGTGCAGCCGGGTGCTCCACTCCCCGTGGGCCGGCACCCGGACCGTGAAGGTCATGCCCCGCTCGTCGATGTGGCCGGCCTCGCTGGTCGAGACCACCGTCTCCCGGACGAAGCGGTCCCGGCGGTACGTCAACCGCAGTTCCCGCGCCCCGACGGTCGCCGTCGAGTCGCCCTTCTGCCGGCGGGCCTCCTTGATCTCGAACAGGTCGGCGAAGTCCGCGTCCATGTCGACGCGGACGGTGAAGTCCACGTCCCGCCCAGCGTGGTTGAGGACGGCCAGCTCCTCGTCCAGCCCGCCCCCGATGGTCCGGCTCCGGATCACCGACATCCAGGGCTCCTGGACGTGCGCGGGCCGGTCGGGAGCGAGGAAGAAACGCGTCCGGTACGACTGCTCCTCGTCGACGTAGAGCGTGTTCAACCGCTCGCCGTCGACGGTCAGCAGCCAGGTGGAGAGGAACCGGGTGTCGAAGGAGAACATCCCGGTCGGGAAGTCGAGCGAGGGCTCCAGGTCACCCCGCACGTCGCACACCAGGAAGGTGTTGCCGTCGAGGATGCTGACCAGCCGTTTCATCCGGGCCGTCCACTCTGCGGCCGGATCGGCGGGGGAGTGTGCCGTTCCCGGACGACAGTGCGTGGGTCGCGGGTGCCCGGCGGCGCGGGGAAGAAGGCCCGGAAGACCAGGAACAGCAGGACGTTCCCGCTGAGCGTGGTTTCGTTGCGCAACATCGCGGCGACGCCCTGCGCGTTGCCGGTGACCAGCCGGTCGAACAGGTCGGCACTGCTCTCCCAGATCGCGTCGGCCGGGCGCTGTTCCCGGCTGACCCGGATCTCCTGGTCGCGCAGCACCACGTACCAGTGCTCGGTGTGCCCGTCGGCGGACAGGTTGATCTGGAGCGTCCCGTCGATCGGTCCGCGGATGATGTCCGAGGCGCGGGCCGGCAGGGACGCGAAGAACTGCTCGGTCGCCTCACCCACATCCGCATGTTAGGCGCGAATCGGGCAGGTCGGGACGCGATCGGTGGTGCTTGGCGTCAGTAGACCAGCGCCTGGGCCCCGTCGGCCATCGTTTCCTCGACGAACACCGCCGCTCCGGCGATCCGCACCCCCGGCAGCACGTCGCCCGGACCGATGTCGCGGCGGGCGGCGCACTGGGTGCAGGCCGTGACCTGCCCCGACGTGAGAATCACGTGCAGCAGTTCGGCCAGCGGAGCCGAGTGGGGCAGCTCGAACTCCTGCGCCCGGCCGGGAAGCGCGAACCAGGTCGACTCGCCGGTCAACCAGAGCGAGACGTCCACCCCGGCCGCCACGGCGGTGGCAGCGACGGTGAACGCCTGGGCGCACCGCTCGGGTGCGTCCGCGCCCGCGGTCACCTTGACGACGAGAGTACGTGCCATGGGGGCCAGCATAGGATGACCGCCATGGTCACCGAGATCGGGTTCGTCAGCCTGCTGGTCGCAGGTCTCGGCGCGCTCGCCGGTGGCCTGGTCTACGTAGCCGTACGCATTTCGAGAGGTCACTGGTGAGCGACAGCGACAACCCCCTGGCCCCCCCGCCGTGGCTGAACGCGCCGCCGGTCGACCCGTACCCGTACGAGGAGAGCCACGACCTGCGGGTCGGGCCGAAGCTGCACCCGACGCTGGACGCCCTGCTGCCGTACGTCGGCATCTGGCGGGGCCGGGGCCGGGGCGGTTTCCCCAGCATCGAGGACTTCGACTTCGCCCAGGAGATCCGGATCAGCCACGACGGGCGGCCGTTCCTCTTCTACGAGTCCCGCGCGTGGATCCTCGACGAGCAGAGCCGCCCGGTGCGTCCGGCCGGTCGTGAGGTGGGCTGGTGGCGTCCGGTGCTCGACGGTGACCGGGCGACCGACGAGCTGGAAGCCCTGATGACCACCCCGACCGGGGTCATGGAGCTGCACATCGGCAAGCGCCGGGGCACCCAGTTGGAGTTCGTCACCGACGCCGTGGTGCGTACCGCCACCGCCAAGGAGGTGACCGCCGGTCACCGCCTGTTCGGCATCGTCGAGGGCGCCCTGCTGTACGCCCAGGAGATGGCCGCCGTCGGCCACCCCCTCTCCCCTCACCTTTCGGCCCGCCTGACCCGCGTCGCCGGCTGAGCCCCACTGCCCCACTGCCCGCCTGCTCCGGATGGCCGGAGCGGGCGGTGTCAGGGGTGGGGGAGGAACTGCTGGAGGCGGGCGGTGTGCGGGGACGGGAAGGCGCGGTGCGGGGCGATGCCGTCGAGGGTGCGGATCTCGGCGACTCCCCGGACCGACGAGGTGAACCAGGCGGCGTCGGCCTCCCGCAGGTCACCGGGGCCGATCATCCGCTCTGCCGGGGTGAACCCCAGCTCGTGCGCGTGGGCCAGCAGCCAGGCGGCGGTGACGCCGGGCAGGATGCCGGTCCGCGCGGGTGGCACCGTGCAGAGGGTGTCGCCCTCCAGCCAGACCAGGTTCGCCGTCGGCCCCTCCAGGGCGTACCCGTCGGTGGAGACCCAGAGCACGTCGTCCACCCCGTGCCGGACCGCCCACCGGCGGGCGGCGCTGCTCAGCGCGTACGACGTGGACTTGAACCCGGTCGGCAGCCAGTCCAGGGTGGCGCGGCAGTCCGCGGTGACGCCCAGCGGCAGCGTGGCCACCGCGATCCCGAGCCCACGGGCGCGTCGGGTCGGCTGCGGCACCTCGCCCAGCGTGGCGTAGACCGTCGGTGGGCCACCGCCCTCCGGTCCCCGCGTGCAGACCAGCCGGAGCGCCCCCTCCGTCCCGTCCGGCCAGCCCGCCGCGACGGCCTCCAACAGGTCGAGCAGCGCGGTCATCGGGGGGAGTCGCAGGTCGAGCCGGTCCGCCGCGCGGGCCAGCCGGGCCAGGTGCTCGCCGACCAGCCACGGCCGGCCGTCACGCAGGTGCATGGTCTCGAACACGCCGTCGCCGTGCAGTACCCCGAGATCGTCGCCGCGCAGCACCGGCTGCCCGGCCGGCACCAGTCCCCGGCCCAGCACCGCCACCCGGGCCGGTCCCACCTGGTGCGTCAGCTCCGTCGTCCCGCTCAGTTCGGTCACGGATGCCGAGCGTAGCGGCGTACCGACGTGGGCGGCCGGACCCACGCGGAGGCCGCACTATGATCGGACGGTGTCTGAAGCCACCCTCGCCGAGCTGCTGCGCTCCCGTGGGCTGCGGCTGACCCCGCAGCGGCAGTTGATCCTCCAGGCGGTGCTGGAGCTGGGGCACGCCACACCGGAGCAGGTGCACCACGCCGTCCGCGAGGTGGCGGCCGGAGTCAACATCACCACGATCTACCGCACGCTGGAGCTGCTGGAGAAGCTGGGGCTGGTCAAACACACCCACCTCTCGCACGGCTCGCCGACCTACCACGCCGCCAACGAGCACCAGCACGCCCACCTGGTCTGCCGGCAGTGCGGCAAGATCGACGAGGTGGAGCCGGAGCTGCTGCGTCCGGTCGCCGACCGGCTGGCCGCCGAGCGCGGCTTCCAGGCCGACATCGGGCACGTGGCACTCTTCGGCATCTGCGGGGACTGCGGGAACGGCGAGCACGGAAACGGGGAGCAGGAATGATCGAGATCACGGGAGCCGTACCGGTCGAGGCCATCGACACCGAGACCCGGGACCAGCCCGAGCCGGCCCACCGGGCGGCCGGGGTGCGGAGCGTCGCCGCCCACTACGGCGACCCGCTGCGCGAGCAGCGCACCCTCGCCACCGGCGTCGGCCTGGTCGACCGGTCGCACCGGGGCGTCGTGGCGGTCCCCGGCGAGGAACGCGTCGGCTGGCTGCACACCCTGACCACCCAGCACCTGGCCGACCTGACCGCCGGCGAGGGCACCGAACTGCTCGTGCTCTCTCCGCACGGCCACGTCGAGCAGCACGCGGTCGTCGCCGAGGACGGCGACACCACCTGGCTGGACACCGAGCCGGGGGCCACCGCCGGTCTCCTGACGTACCTGGAGCGGATGCGCTTCTTCAGCAAGGTCGAGCCACGGGACGCGACCGCCGAGCGGGCGCTGCTCTCCCTCGTCGGCCCGGACGCCGTCGGGGCGCTCGACGCGCTCGGCGTGACCGGGCTCGCCGAGCCGGACACCCTCGCCGTGCCGGGTCCGAAGTTCTCCACCGGCTCCGTGCCACCCCGACCCACCGTCCGGTACGCCGTCCGTCCGCTGCCTGCCGGGGGCTGGGCCCGACGCGGGCCGCTCGGCGTGGACCTGCTTGTTCCCCGGGAGACCATGGACGACGTGGTCGCCACGCTGCGCGCGGCCGGGGTGCCGGTCGCCGGCCTGTGGGCGTACGAGGCGCTGCGGGTGGCCGCCCGGCGGGCCCGGGTCGGAGTGGACACCGACCACCGGACGATCCCCGCCGAGGTGGATCTGATCGCCCCGGCCGTGCACCTGGCGAAGGGCTGCTACCGGGGGCAGGAGACGGTGGCCCGGGTGCACAACCTGGGGCGTCCGCCGCGTCGCCTCGTCCTGCTGCACCTCGACGGGGTGACCAGCGACCGGCTCCCGGCCGCCGGCACCCCGGTGACCCAGTCCGACGGCCGGACGATCGGCTTCCTGGGCACCGCCGTGCAGCACTTCGAGCTGGGGCAGGTCGCCCTCGCCGTGGTCAAGCGGAACGTTCCCGACGACGCCCAGCTCCTCGTCGGCGAGGCCGCAGCCGCCATCGACCCCACCCCCTCGCCGTAGCCGGCCGGCAACCAACTACCCCAGCCCGGCGACTCGATCGACGCTCGTACGAGCTGTTCGCGAGCGGCACACGATCGACCCGGCCCGACCTGCGGTCTAGGATCGCCGACATGACAACAGGGACGTTGATCACGGTTGCCCCGACCGGTGCCGAGTCGGCCAAGGCGGAGGTGCCGGCGCTGCCGGTGACCCTCGACGAACTGCTGCTGACCGCCAAGGAGTGCGAGGCGCTGGGCGCCGCCGTGATCCACGTCCACATCCGTGACGACGAGGCGAAGCCCACCCTCGACCCGGGACGGCTGCGCGACACGGTCGCGGCGCTGCGGGAGAACACCGGGCTGATCGTGCAGCTCTCCACCGGTGGCGCGGTGACCGATCCGGAGGCCGCCCGGCTGGCCGTGCTCGACGCCCGCCCGGACATGGCCTCCTGCACCATGGGCACGGTCAACTTCGGCGACGACGTCTTCCTGAACCGTTGGGAGTTCATCGTCGACCTGCACACCCGGATGCAGGAGCGCGGCGTCGTCCCCGAGTACGAGATCTTCGACCTCGGCCACCTCACCGCCCTCCAGCGCCTGCTCGGCAAGTACGGGCTGCCGGCCGGCGGGCACGTGCACGTCGACTTCGTGATGGGGGTGCCGGGCGGCATGCCGGGCACCGCCGAGGCGCTGGTGGCGTGCCGCCAGGCGGTGCGGGACCTGCCGGAGGGCGCCACCTTCTCGGCCACCGGCATCGGGCGCAGCACCATCCCGGTGATGCTGTCCGCGCTGGCCACCGGCGGTCACCTGCGGGTCGGCATGGAGGACACGGTGACCTACGCCAAGGGGCAGCCGGTCGAGTCCAACATGCAGCTCGTCGCCCGCGCGGTCGCCGCCGCCCAGCTCGCCCAGCGCCCGCCGCTCACCCCGACCGAGGCCCGGCGGATGCTCGGGATGTAGCCGCAGGTGGGGGTCGGGCCGGTGGAAATGCTGACACCGGTACCGTTCCACCCGTGGGGACGACGTACGCAGGTGGCGCGCTGCTCGCCGAGGTGGTCCGGTCCGGATTCGTGGAGGGCCTCCATTACGGCTCGGTGGTGGTGCTGGACGCGTCCGGCGAGGTGCTCGCCGCCGCCGGTGACGTCGTCGGCCCGATCTTCCCCCGATCGGCGAGCAAGCCGATGCAGACCATCGGGATGCTCCGGGCCGGGCTGCGGCTGACCGAGCCGGCCGACCTCGCCCTGGTGTCGGCCAGCCACGCCGGGGAGGACTTCCACCTGGCCCGGGTGGCCGCATTGCTCGCCGCCGCCGGGCTGGACGGGTCGGCGTTGGCCTGCCCGCCCGACCTGCCGCTGGACGAGGCTGCCCGCAACGCGGTGCTGGCCGCCGGCGGCGGCCCCGACCGGATCGGGATGAACTGCTCCGGCAAGCACACCGGGATGTTGCTCACCTGCCTCGCGGCCGGCTGGCCCACCGAGGGGTACCCCCATCCGGAGCACCCACTGCAACAGCGGCTCCGGGCCACCGCCGAGGAGATCACCGGCGAGCCGGTCGCGGCGGCCGGGGTGGACGGCTGCGGCGCCCCGGTCCTGGCGGTCTCGCTGACCGGGCTGGCCCGGGCCTACCTGCGGTTGGTGCAGGCGGAACCCGGCACGCCGGAGCGGACCGTCGCCGACGCGATGCGGGCCCACCCCGAGATCGTGGGGGGCACCCGGGCGGAGGACAGCCGGCTGATGCGCGGCCTGCCGGGCACCCTCGCCAAGATCGGCGCGGAGGGGATCATCGCTGCCGGCCTGCCGGGCGTCGGCGCGGTCGCCATCAAGATCGACGACGGGGCGGCCCGCGCCCGGATGCCCGTGCTCGTCTCCGCGCTGCGTCGCCTCGGTCAGGACGCCCCGATCCTGCACGAGTACGCCGAACTCCCGCTGCTCGGTGGCGGCGTGCCGGTCGGCGCGATCCGTCCGACCTGGTAGTCGCTCCGGCTCAGGGCAGGAAGTCGAGCAGGGCGGCGTTGACGGGGTCGGGCCGTTCCAGCGGGAGCAGGTGGGCGGCGTCCGGTACGTCGGGGAGGCGCACCGCGTCCGGCGCGGTCGCGGCGATCAGGTCGGCGAGCCGGCCGATGTCCGGCAGGTCCGCCGCGCCGGCCGCCGCCAGCACCGGCATACGCAGCTCGTGCAGGCGTTCGACCGCCGGAGGCTCGGGGAAGGTCACGTCGACCGTGCTGAGCGCGCGTTCGGTGGCGAGCGCCCGCTCGTCCATCTCGCGGGCGAAGCGCAACAGCGCGGGGTCGACGTCCTCCGGCCGCCGGTGCGGGCCGACCACCCAGAACCGCACCTCGGCGGCGGCACCGGCCGCGTCGTCGTCCGGCGAGACCTCGCCGACCAGGGAGTCCCACAGGTCGTTCGTCTCGTCCGACCATTCGTGCCCGGTCACGGCGGTGCCGAGGAGCGCCAGCGCGGACACCCGGTCCGGGTGGGTCAGCGCGGTGTCGATCGCCACCGCCCCGCCGAACGAGCAGCCGACCAGGGCGGCCCGTTCGGCGCCCAGCGCGTCGAGTACGCCGACCACGTCCGTGTGGTGGGCGAAGGGGGTCGAGGGCAGCTCCGACTCGCCGTATCCGCGCAGGTCGAGGGCGATCACCCGGTGCCGGGTGGCGAGGGCGGGCACCTGCTCCCGCCACATCCGTCGGTCCGCGATCCCCGCGTGCAACAGCAGGACGGGAGAGCCGGTTCCGGTGTCGTCGTACCCGAGTCGGGTGCCGTTCACTTCGATCATGGCCACCGGGGGACGTTACCGGACCGGTCCGCCCGGCCCTGGCGTCGGGCGAGGGACACGGATCCGGACACCGGTACGGAAACGATCTGAGACGTCGCTAACTCTGGTTAGCGTTCTGCTTGCAGGAGCTAGCGCCGAGGGTTAGCGTCGGGTCATGGCCACCCCGAAAGACCTTCCCCGTGACGTCGGCGGTTTCATCCGTGACCTGCGGCGCAACGCGAAGATCTCGCTCCGGCAGCTCGCCGAGCAGGCCGGGGTGAGCAACCCGTACCTCAGCCAGATCGAGCGTGGTCTGCGCAAGCCCAGCGCCGAGGTGCTCCAGCAGCTCGCCAGCGCGCTGCGGGTCTCGACCCCGGCGATGTACCTGCGGGCCGGTCTGCTCGACGACCGCGAGGGGCAGGGGGTGCTCGCGGCGATCGCCGTCGACCCGGACCTGACGATGGCGCAGAAGCAGTCGCTCACCCAGATCTACGAGACGTTCCGTCGGGAGAACGTCCGGCTCGCCGAGGCGACCGCCGCCGCCGAGCAGAACGCTCCCGGCTCCGCCACCACCACCGATCGGGACGCCGCCGACGCGGCAGCCCCCACCACCGCCGGCTCGGTGCCCACCACCGCCGACGCGGTCCCCGCCACCGGCGCGGCCCCCACCGCCACCGCCGCTGATCCGGCCCTCGTCGGCCCGGCGGCCAGCGCGGCGGGCACGGTCAACCCGGCGGCCACCGGCCCGACCACCGAGGGCGGCACCCCGACCGAGGCGGTGCTGGAGTCGGTGGCCGTCACCGAGGCCGGGCCCGCCCCCGCCCCGGGCGCCCGCCCGGCCGGTCGGACCCGCGTGCGCACCACCCCCCGGAAGACCACGAAGAAGGCGACCGCCCCGGCGGTCGAGGAGGAGAACCCGTCATGAGCCAGCCGAAGACCAGTCGCATCCCCGCTCCGATCTACGCCGCCGCCGGCGCCGGTGACCTGGCGCTGGAGCAGCTCCGCAAGCTCCCGTCCGTGGTCAGCGACCTCAGCGGCCGGGTGGTCAACGACCTCGGGGGCAAGGCCGTGGTGACCGGATTCGAGTTGCGGCAGAAGGCCACCGAGACGTTGAAGACCGCCAACCTGACCGCCACCGGCCTCCGCGAGAAGGCGGTCGGGGGCGACCTCGACCTGGACCGGTTGCGTGAACTCGCCGGCCGGAACGCCTCCGTCGTGCTGGCTGGTGCCCAGGCTGCCCAGGAGCGGGCGCTGGCCGCGTACGGTGCCCTCGTCGCCCGGGGCGAGCGGGTGGTCGGTGCCGGCGTGCTGGAGGCCGCCGAGACCGTCAACGCCGACATCGAGACCACCGAGGCCACCGTGTCCCAGGCGACCTCCGAGGTCACCGCCGCCCCGGCCCCCGCCCCGACGTCCGAGGTGACCGCCACTCCGGCCGAGGTGACCGCCACTCCGGCCGAGGTGACCGCCACTCCGGCCGACGTGGCCGAGGTGGCCCAGGCCAAGCCGGCCACCGTCAAGCGGACCCGGACCACCAGGGCCGCCACCGACACCCCGTCGGCGAAGCTGCCCAAGGTGACCAAGCGGAGCCGTCCGGCCGTCGACTGAGCACCGAACCGCCCGGCCGTCGACCAGCTCGGCGGACGACCCCGGTGCCGCCGCCGGCACGAACCCCGGCGGCAACCGGACAGCTTTGCCACCGGCGACCCCGGAAGAGTCCTGTCGGACGATTCCGGGGTCGCCGGCATAAGCTTGCCCACATGGCCAACGCCGCGCCGATCTTCTTCCTCGACGTCCGCTACGTGATCGAGCTGATCCTGCTCGTCTTCGCGCTGATCGTGCAGGGCGTCGCGCTGGTGCACGCGATCACCCAGCGCGCCGACGCGTTCCCCGCGATCGGCACCCTCCCCAAGGGCGGGTGGATCGCCATCCTGGCGGTCTGCCTGGCGCTCACCCTGCTCGGCTTCGGCCCGATCAGCCTCTTCGGCCTGATCGGCATCGCCGCCGGGCTCATCTACCTGCTGGACGTCCGGACGGGGTTGCGTGACCTCTCCGACGGCAAGGGCTTCTGGTGAGGGATTTCCGCTGGCCACCGCCGCCCGACGGGGGGCCACGCACGTGGGGGCCCGGCCCGGGTGCCCCACGCACCGGCCGGCCGGCCCTGCCGGAACCGGAGACCGAGCTGGTCACCACCCCGCACGGCATTCGGCTGGAGCGGTTGGTGACCGGGTCGGGCGAGCCGACCACCGTCTTCGCGCACGGCCTCGCCAACGGCATCGCCACCACCCGGCCGTTCGGCAGCGCGGTCGCCGGCCGGCGGGTCTTCTTCCAGTTCCGGGGCCATGGCCGCTCCGACACGCCCCCCGGGCCGTGGAGCTACCTCGACCTCGCCCGTGACCTGCGGGCCGTCGCCGACCTGAACGGGGCGACCCGGGCGTTCGGGGTGAGCCTCGGGGCGGGGGCGCTCTGCCGGCTGCTGGTGGAGAGCCCGGGACGCTTCGAGCGGCTGGTCTTCTTCCTGCCTGCGGTGTTGGACCGGCCCCGCGACACACGAGCCCGTCCGTGGCTGGCCGAGCTGCTGGCGGCCGTCGAGAGCGGGGAGGCCTCGGCCGTGGCGGACGTCGTCTCGGTCGAACTGCCCCCGGCCGTTCGCAACACCCCGGCCGGGTGGGCGTACCTGCGGCAGCGGCTGGACCACCTGCTCCGCGACGGTCTCGCGACCGAGCTGGCGGCGCTGCTGGAGCAGGCCCCGCTGCGGGACGCCGCAGCGCTCCGGGCGGTCACCGCCCCGGCGTTGGTGATCGGTTGTACCGGGGACGACCGGCACCCGGTCGAGGTCGCGGAGGCGCTGGCCGAGGCGCTTCCCGCAGCCACCCTGCACGTGTACGACCGGCCCGGCGTCCTCTGGACCGACCGGGCCGACCTCCGGGACCGGATCTCGACCTTCCTCAACAACTGACGGCGGCCGGACCGGGAAGCGGACGCCCGATCTCGACCTTCCCCAACGACTGACGGCGGCCGGACCGGGAAGCGGACGCCCGATCTCGACCTTCCTCGACGACTGACGGCGGCCGGGCCGGAGAAGCGGACGGCCGGACCGCCGAGGGCCGAACGGATCGCCGGAAAAAGGTGACCCGAACTGTCAGGTAACGCTGACAGGGTCATGGCATGACGAAATCGCTGACAGGGAAGACCGCACTGGTTGCCGGGGCGACACGGGGCGCCGGCCGGCAGATCGCGGTGCAGTTGGGCGCGGCCGGGGCGACGGTCTACGCGACCGGCCGGAGCAGCCGCGCGGGCCGGTCGGAACTGGACCGGCCGGAGACCATCGAGGAGACCGCCGAACTGGTCACCGCCGCCGGGGGCACCGGCATCGCGGTCCGTGTCGACCATCTCGTACCCGAGCAGGTGCGCGACCTGGTCGCCCGGATCGACGCCGAGCAGGGCCGCCTCGACGTGCTGGTCAACGACATCTGGGGCGCCGAGTCGTTGGTCACCTGGCACACGCCGATCTGGGAGCAGCCGCTCGACGCGGGTCTCCGTACGCTCCGGTTGGCGATCGACACCCACATCGTCACCAGCCACTTCGCGTTGCCCCTGCTGATCCGCAAGCCGGGCGGGCTGGTGGTGGAGATCGGTGACGGCACCACCGCCTACAACGACGACAACTACCGCCTCTCGCTCTTCTACGACCTCGCGAAGGTCGCGGTCAACCGGCTGGCGTTCGCGCAGGCCCGCGAACTGGAACCGCACGGCGCCACCGCGGTCGCGCTGACCCCGGGTTGGCTGCGCTCGGAGGTGATGCTGGAGCACTTCGGGGTCACCGAGGAGAACTGGCGGGACGCGCTGGCGAAGGAGCCGCACTTCGCCATCTCCGAGACGCCGGCCCTCGTCGGGCGGGCGGTGGCGGCGCTGGCCGCCGACCCGGACCGGGCCCGCTGGAACGGCAGGTCCGTCTCCAGCGGCGAGCTGGCCCGGGTGTACGGCTTCACCGACGTCGACGGCAGCCGGCCGGACGCCTGGCGGTACGTGGTCGAGGTCCAGGACGCCGGCAAGCCCGCCGACGTGACCGGCTACCGCTGACCGTCGTCCGGTCCTCCGGCGCGGTCACCGGCGTCCGGGGCCGATCCGCCGTCGTCCGACCGGCGGTCGTCGCGATAGAGCGCGGCCAGCCGGTGGGCGGCGGCGGCCATCCGGGTACGCAGGTCGGGCGGGTCGAGTACCTCCACCTCGGGCCCGAGCGCGAGCAGCAGGTCGTACGCCACCTCGACGGACTCGACGGGCAACCGGGTCACCACCCGGTCCTGCCCGTCCGGCTCGCCGGCCCCGGCGACCGCCTCGTCGTACGCGAACGGGGCGTGTGCGACGTGCCGCAGCGCGCGCAGCCCCGCCGGGGTGAGCCGGACGGTGACCCGCTCGGCGAGCATCTGCCGGAGGAACCCCTCGGCCTGCTCCCGCCAGTACCCGCCCAGGTCGAACCCGTCGTCCCGGTCGAAGGTGTCCTCACCCACCAGCACGTCGACCACCCGGTCCACCCGGTACGTCCGGTAGGTGGTGCCGATCCGGCCGACGAGATACCAGGTGCCGTTCTTGAGCACCAGCCCGTACGGCTGCAACGTGCGGACGACCTCCCGCTCCCCGCGCCGGTACCGCAGCTCCACCACCCGGTCCCGCCACACCGCGCCGGCCAGCTGGGCCAGCCACGACGGCGGTGCGGCGTGCCGGAACCAGCCCGGCACGTCCAGGTGGAAACGCTGCCCGGTCCGGGCCGGCGCGTCCCGCAGCGACGGCGGGAGCGCCGCCAGCACCTTCAGTTCGGCGGCGGCGACGGCGTCGGCCAGGCCCATGTCCCCGGCCGGCCCGCGCAGTCCGGCGAGGAAGAGCGCCTCCGCCTCCTGTCGGGTCAACCCGGTCAGCCGGGTCCGGTATCCGCCGAGCAGCCGGTACCCGCCGGTTCGCCCCCGGTCGGCGTAGATCGGCACCCCGGCGGCGGAGAGCGCCAGCACGTCCCGATACACCGTCCGTTCGGAGACCTCCAGCTCCCGGGCCAGCTCGGCCGCGGTCATCGCCTCCCTCGACTGGAGCAGCAGGAGCAGTGAGATCAACCGGGACGCGCGCACCCGGCCATCCTGCCCGGTGCGGTCGCCGGTCGCCCGGCCACCGTGGACACCGGCGGGTCGGCCGACCGGTGGACTCCGACGGCGGCGGATAGGCTCCGGTGCGTGGACACACCCAGGGTCGCCGCCCCGGCCGCGAGCGCGGTCGGCCGGTTCTTCTCCGGGGCCGGGCTGCTCCTGCGCGGCCTCGGCCTGTACGCCCGCACCCCCGGGCTGATGCTGCTCGGCATCCTGCCCGCACTGATCACGGGCGTGTTCGCCCTGGCCGCCTTCGGCACGTTGGTGTACTTCATCGACGAGCTGGCCGCGCTGGCCACCCCGTTCGCCGACGGCTGGTCGGCGACCCCGCGCAGCCTGGTACGGGTGACGGCCGGGCTGGCGTTGCTGGGGATCGGCGGGCTGGTCGGGGTGCTCACCTTCACCGCCGTCACCCTGGTCGTCGGCGACCCGTTCTACGAGAAGATCTCCGAGCGGGTCGAGCAGCGGTACGGCGGCACCCCCGGCGAGGTGGAGGTGCCCTTCTGGCGTTCCCTGCGCCGCAGCGTCGCCGACTCGCTGCGGCTGGTCGCGATCTCGGTGCTGGTCGGTCTCCCGCTCTTCGCGGCCGGGTTCATCCCGGTGGTCGGGCAGACGGTCGTCCCGGTGGTCGGGGCGGTCGTCGGCGGCTGGTTCCTCGCCCTGGAGCTGGTCGGGGCCCCCTTCTACCGGCGCGGCATGCGGCTGCCGGACCGCCGTCAGGTGCTCCGGGCCGACCTGCCGACCTCCCTCGGCTTCGGGGTGGCGGTCTTCGTCTGCTTCCTGATCCCGCTCGGCGCGGTGCTGATCATGCCGGCCGCGGTGGCCGGCGCGGCGCTGCTGACCCGACGTCTCCTCGGTCAGCCCGTCCAGGAGGTACGCCCGTGAGGGTCACCCTGGTCGAGGGGGACATCACCGAGCAGCGGGTCGACGCGATCGTCAACGCCGCGAACTCGTCCCTGCTCGGCGGCGGGGGCGTCGACGGCGCGATCCACCGCCGGGGCGGTCCGGCCATCCTCGCGGAGTGCCGGGCGCTGCGCGCCTCCCGGTACGGTCGCGGCCTGCCGATTGGGCAGGCGGTCGCCACCACCGCCGGTGACCTGCCCGCCCGCTGGGTGATCCACACCGTCGGCCCGGTCTGGTCGGCCGCCGAGGACCGCTCGGCCCTGCTGCGCGACTGCTACGCCAACAGCCTCCGGGTCGCCGACGAACTGGGCGCGTCCGTGGTCGCCTTCCCGCTGATCTCCGCCGGCATCTACGGCTGGCCCCTCGACGACGCTGTCGGCCAGGCGCTGTCGGTGCTGCGCGCCGCGACCCCGGCCACCGTCACCGAGGCCAGGCTGGTGCTCTTCGGCACCGCTACCTTCCGCACCGCCGAGCGCGTGGCCGGCTAGACAGCCGTCCAGGTGCCGTTGGTCGCGAACGGCCCGGTGGTCACGCCCGGCCGGCCGGCGGCAGGTCGCGCAGGCTGGACCAGAGCGTCGCCACCGGCCGGTAACCGAGTCGCGTGTTGACCGCCAGCATCGGCGCGTTCGCCTCGTCGTTCGAGGTGTACGCGTGGGTCGCCCCGGCAGTGCGGGCCCGGTGCAGCGCCGCGAGCTTCGCCAGCCGGGCCAGCCCCCGTCCCCGGTACGCCGGCAGCGTGGCGGTCATGTCCGACCAGATCCGGTCGCCGTCCCGCTTCACCAGGCTGAAGGCGACCAGTTCGCCGTCGACCTCCACCGCCGAGCTGGCGTGACGGTCCAGCCCGACGTTGTCCCAGACCTCGTAGCACCAGGTCTCGTAACCGAGGGCGTCGGCGGCCACGTCCCCCGGCTCGTCCGCGCTCGCGGCGACGTGTGCCGCGTACAGGCGACGCGGTTCCAACTCCGTGAGCGCGGGTGTCCGTACTCCGGTGGGTGTGGTCGGTGCCGGCGGTGGCGTCCGCAGGTCGAGCAGGGCGTAGCGGACCGCCCGGCTCGGCACGAAGCCCCGCTTCTCCGCGAACGGCAGCGAGTCGGCCGACACCCAGGTGCGCAGCCGGTGGAGGTCGAGCGGCGCGAGGTGCCCGAGGGCCGCGCCCAACAGGGCGGTGCCGAGCCCGCGCCCACGGTGCCCGGGATGGACGTGCAGCATGGCGATCTCACCGGAGCCCGCCGTCGACGTGTGGCCGTGCCGGTACGCCGACACCCAGCCGACGACCGTCGAGTCGACCTCGGCCACGAAGGCGGCCCAGTCCTCCCCGGGCGGGGGCTCACTGATCATCCGTCGGGTCGACTCGACGCCCCGGACGAGGTACGGGTGCACCAGGGCGCGGAGCGCCACGACCCCCGTCGCGTCGTCGGGGCGGGCGGCGCGGACCAGGGCCGGGACCGGCGGCGGGGCAGTCACCCCGGTACGGTACGCCCCGCCCCGCCTCGGTATGCGGCATGTCGGGGTGTCCGTGTGGGCGGTTTCAAGTGGCTGTTGCGACGAGGTGCTGGTGGAGTGCTTCGGCAGGATTCTGCCATCCCAGGGTTTGCCGGGGTCGTCCGTTGAGCTC
>NZ_JBITJH010000021.1:0-116594 GCF_044459745.1 Micromonospora sp. NPDC050187 | reverse complement strand
CCGTCGTCGCCTTGGTAGGCCATCACCCCACCAACAAGCTGATAGGCCGCGAGCCCATCCCAGGCCGAAAAACTTTCCACCAACAGTCATGCGACTGAAGGTCATATTCGGTATTAGCCCCGGTTTCCCGGGGTTATCCCAAAGCCTAGGGCAGGTTGCTCACGTGTTACTCACCCGTTCGCCGCTCGAGTACCCCGAAGGGCCTTTCCGCTCGACTTGCATGTGTTAAGCACGCCGCCAGCGTTCGTCCTGAGCCAGGATCAAACTCTCCAACAAAAACTTGTTGAACAATCGTCCCGGCAACAAAAAGTGTTGCCAAAGGAATCCCCACCAGTCAGACATAAAGCCCAACCAGCACGGGGTATAACTTAATTGGCACTGGCTTATCAAGCACCCTGTTGAGTTCTCAAAGAACAACCACACACCATCCGGAACCCTCACCGGGAACCATCCGGGGCAACCGCTCCAACCTACCTGACTTCGATCCTGTCGGCAAGCATCTCTTTCAAGATTCTTTCCGCTAGCTTCAGTCAGACCCACTCCGACGCACCCCGATCATCGGGGGTCGTTTCTGAGGTGAGGTTCCCGCAGACCGGCCGATCACCGCTCTGCGGTGTTCCGCCCGGCTCCTGCCGGCTTCAGCACTCTACCCGGTCGGTTTCGCGATCGCAACCCCAACTTTCGGGGAACTTCGCACCACCCGGACCAGTCCCGTTCGGCGTCTCCGCCTTGGGCCTGGCGCCCGCTTCGGCCGGTTTGTCCGGCCTCCCGCTTGCAGAGAGAAAGTTACGCGTCCGGTCGCTCTGGCGCAAATCAACGTTCATCACTGCCATTTCGGAGGCCCGTCGCAGCCGGCCCCTGGAGGTCCCGACTGCTGGTGTGCCGACAGGAGTCGGTCCCGCGTGCCAGAGTGTCTGACATGGCTGACCTACCACGGTCCCCGACGACAGTGCTCGCCGAAGACGCGCTGCTGGGGCTCCTCCTGCCGATCTGGCAGCTGGTCATCGCGGTCCTGGTGCTGTTCGCCGTCGTGGCCTCGGTGCGACGGCTGGCCCGACGGGGCCCTTCCCGGATGAGCACCGCTCTCCTGGTCACCGCCGCGGCCATCGCCGGGCTGGCCGTGATCGGTGTCCTGCTCCAGGAGACGTGATCCGTGAGCGGCAGCAGCACCGGACGGAGGTCGCCCGCCCGTTCAGAGTCGACGGTTCGCCAGGCTGGGCAGCTCGGCCCGGATCGTCCGAAGCCGTTCCAGGTCGAGGTCTGCGATGGTGAGACCGGTGCCGTCCGGCACCTGGGTCAGAACCGTGCCCCACGGGTCGATCACCATGCTGCGGCCGAAACACGTCCGGCCCGGTTCGTGGTCCCCAGTCTGCCCGGCCGCCGCCACGAAGCACTGGTTCTCGATGGCCCGGGCCCGCAGCAGAACCTCCCAGTGGTCCCGGCCCGTGTGCATCATGAAGGCAGCCGGCACCACCAGCAGTTCCGCACCGCCCTCGGTGGCCAGTTGCCGGTACAGCTCGGGGAACCGCAGGTCGTAACAGATGGACAGGCCCACCCGAAGGCCCTCGACCGAGACGACCACCGGCTCCGAGCCGGGCGCGACGGTGGCGGACTCCAGGTACGAGACCCGTCCCGGAATCTCCACGTCGTACAGGTGGATCTTGCGGTAGCTGGCGGCCAGCGCACCGGAACGGTCGAACACCAGAGACGTGTTGTACGTGTGCCCCGGGTCGGGCCCCCGCTCGTGGAACGAGCCCGCGATCACCCACATGCCCAGTCGGCCGGCAACGCCCGCGAAGAAGCTGCCCACCTCACCGTCCGTCGACTCCGGCTCGGGCAGTCCCCCGGCCGGGCCGAGGTAGTCGACGTACTCCGGTAGGACGGCAAGGTCGGCGCCGGCTTCGGCGGCGCGGACCAGAAGACGTTCGGCGGTCGCGAGGTTGGCGTTGCGGTCCTCGCGGGCGTTCAGCTGACAGACGGCGACACGCATGCGCACCAGCCTAAGGGCGTGATCCGGGTACGCGCTGTCCCGTACCCGGACGTCGTACCGCGGTCAGGCGGACTTCTCCTCGCGGTCCCGGCGGGCCCGCCGGCCGGTGAACTCGCGTGGCACGATCGTCGGGTTGACGTTCTCCAGGACCACCTCACGGGTGATCAGCACGCGGGCGGCGTCCGGATTGCTCGGCACCTCGTACATCGCGGAGAGCAGGACCTCCTCGATGATGGCGCGGAGGCCGCGGGCACCTGTGCCACGGAGCATCGCCTGATCGGCGATCGCCTCCAGGGCCGGCTCGTCGAACTCCAACTCGACCCCGTCGAGCTCGAAGAGGCGCTGGTACTGCCGGACCAGGGCGTTGCGCGGCTCGGTGAGGATCTGCACGAGGGCCTGACGGTCCAGGCTGCGGACGTTGGTGATCACCGGAAGCCGGCCGACGAACTCGGGGATCAGCCCGAACTTGAGCATGTCCTCCGGCATGACCTGACTGAAGATGTCGTCGGTCGAACGCTCGGAGACCGCCCGGAGCCGGGCACCGAACCCGGTGCCGCCCTGCCCGGTGCGGGCCTCGATGATCTGGTCGAGGCCGGCGAAGGCACCACCACAGATAAAGAGCACGTTGGTGGTGTCGATCTGGATGAACTCCTGGTGGGGGTGTTTCCGGCCGCCCTGCGGCGGCACGTTGGCCACCGTGCCCTCCAGGATCTTGAGCAGCGCCTGTTGGACGCCCTCACCGGAGACGTCCCGGGTGATCGAGGGATTCTCGGACTTGCGGGCGATCTTGTCGACCTCGTCGATATAGATGATGCCCGTCTCGGCGCGCTTGATGTCGTAGTCGGCGGCCTGGATCAGCTTGAGGAGGATGTTCTCCACGTCCTCGCCGACGTACCCGGCCTCGGTGAGCGCCGTGGCGTCAGCGATGGCGAACGGGACGTTGAGCATGCGGGCGAGGGTCTGCGCGAGGTGGGTCTTGCCGCAGCCGGTCGGCCCGATGAGCAGGATGTTGGACTTCGCCAACTCGACGGCGTCGCTGCCGGACCCCGGCGCGCCGGCCGCCTCGGCCTGGATCCGCTTGTAGTGGTTGTAGACCGCGACCGCCAGGGCCTTCTTGGCCTGGTCCTGACCGACGACGTAGTTGTCGAGGAACTGGCAGATCTCCATCGGCTTGGGAAGCTCTTCCCACTTCACCTCGCCGGACTCGGCCAGCTCCTCTTCGATGATCTCGTTACAGAGGTCGATGCACTCGTCGCAGATGTAGACCCCTGGGCCCGCGATGAGCTTCTTGACCTGCTTCTGCGACTTGCCACAGAAGGAGCACTTCAGTAGGTCGCCGCCGTCACCGATCCGTGCCACCTACGTTCTCCCTGCACTCGTCGGCCGGTACGCCGGCCCTGGCTTGAGGACGTTGATCCCCGTGTCCGTGTCTTCACCCGCCGGTCCGACCCGGCGAAGGGGCACAGACCCGACGTTACCCGCTGCCGGGGGTTTCTCCGACCCCCAAAACGGGTGTGTCAGAGGCCGGCCGGGAGCACGCCCCCGGGCCGACCTCCGACCCCAACTGTTCAGCTGGCGGCGTTGGCGGCCAGCAGACCCTTCTTACGGCTGGTGAGGATGGTGTCGACCACGCCGTACTCGCGGGCCTCCTCCGCCGTCATGATCTTGTCCCGGTCGATGTCCTTGCGGACCTTGTCCACCGGCTGGTTGCAGTGCTTGGAGTACATCTCCTCGAGCTGCGTCCGCATCCGGAGGATCTCCCGGGCCTGGATCTCGATGTCCGAGCCCTGCCCGTAGCCGCCCTCGGTGGCCGGCTGGTGCATGATGATCCGCGAGTTAGGAAGAGCCATCCGCTTGCCCGGCGTACCGGCCGCGAGCAGCACCGAGGCGGCGCTGGCCGCCTGGCCGAGGCAGACCGTCTGGATGTCCGGCCGGACGTACTGCATGGTGTCGTAGATCGCCGTCATGGCGGTGAACGAGCCACCCGGCGAGTTGATGTACATGATGATGTCGCGGTCCGGGTCGGTGCCCTCGAGCGTCAGCAACTGCGCCATCACGTCGTTGGCCGACGCGTCGTCGACCTGGACGCCGAGGAAGATGATCCGGTCCTCGAAGAGCTTGTTGTACGGGTTCGACTCCTTCACCCCGTACGAGGTGCGCTCGACGAACGACGGCAGGATGTAGCGGTTGTGCACCGGCGCGAAACGCGGCGGCAGGCTCAGGTCGGTCATCGTCAGCTCCTCGATCAGCTCAGGGTCCCGGCGCCTTCCGGAACCTGGGTGGCTCCGGTGATCACCTTGTCGATGAAGCCGTAGTCCATGGCCTCCTGGGCGGTGAACCAGCGGTCGCGGTCCGAGTCGGCCTCGATCTGCGTGTGCTCCTGCCCGGTGTGGAAGGCGACCCGCTCCTGGAACATCCGCTTCGTGTAGAGCATCTGCTCCGCCTGGATGGCGATGTCGGACGCCGTACCGCCCATGCCACCGGACGGCTGGTGCATCATGATCCGCGCGTGGGGAAGAGCGTACCGCTTGCCCTTGGTGCCGGCGCAGAGCAGCAGCTGGCCCATGGAGGCCGCCATGCCCATCGCCACGGTGGACACGTCGTTGTCGATGAACTGCATGGTGTCGTAGATCGCCATGCCGGAGTAGACCGAGCCACCCGGCGAGTTGATCCAGAGGTTGATGTCGCGGTGCGGGTCCTCCGCCGCGAGCAGGAGCAGCTGGGCGCAGATGCGGTTGGCGACCTGGTCGGTCACCTCGCTGCCCAGGAAGATGATGCGCTCCTTGAGCAACCGGTTGTAGACCGAGTCGTCGAGGTTGCCAAGGGGATCGCCACCGCGGGCCTCGATCGCCCGGAGCGGCATCGCTGGGATGTGCTTGTCGGTCATGGCAGCCCTTCGCTCTCCGTACCGTCTTACCCGACACTAACCGCTCAGCCGAGTGACAGAGTCCCGGTCGGGGGCCTTTTCGCTCTCAGCGCAGCCACCTGGGATCCGTACCCGGAAAAGGGTTTCGGCCGCCGACCGCCACTCGCGGGCGTTCGGCGGCCGACCCCGCGATCAGTGGTCGTGGTCGTGGTCGTGCGCCTCGTCACCCTCGGCCTTCAGGGCGTCCAGGGTGACGGCGTTGCCGGCCGCGTCCTTGATCGTGACGCGCTCCATCACCGAGGCCAGCGCCTTGCCGCGCCGGACGTCGCCGAAGACCGCCGCCGCCGCACCCGAGCGGACCAGCTGGTCGTAGTACTGCTGGGGCGGCATCCCGGCGCGCTGCGCCCGGTGGACGATCTCGTGGCCGAACTCGTCGTCCGAGACCTGGACGTCGTCGGCGTCGGCCAGGGTGTCCAGCAGGAGCTGGATCTTGACGCCCTCGGTCGCCGCCGTCTTCAGCTCCTCGTCGAGCTGCTCCTCGGTCTTCTCCTCGGCCGCAAGGTACTCCTCCAGCGAGGCGCCGATCCGCTCGAGCTGGTCGACCATCGCCTGCTTGCGGCTGGTGACCTCCTCGCTGACGACACCCTCCGGCGCCGGCACCTCGGCGGCGGCGACGAGCTGCTCGAGGGCCTTGTCCCGGGCGGCGTAGATCTGCTCGACCCGCTTGCCCTTGGTGATCCGCTCGCGCACGTCGCCACGGAGCTCCTCGAGCGTGTCGAACTCGCTCGCCATCTGGGCGAACTCGTCGTTCAGCTCGGGCAGTTCCTTCTCCTTGACGGTACGGACGGTCACCGCCACCTCGGCGTCCTTGCCGGCGAAGTCGCCGCCGACGAGCTGGGTGGTGAAGGTGGTGCTCTCACCGGCGGCGAGGCCGACGACGGCCTCGTCCAGCCCCGGGAGGAGCTGCTTGCTGCCGACCTCGTGGGAGAGGTTGGTCGCCGAACCACCCGGCACGTCCTCGCCGTCGACGGTGGCGTTCAGGTCGATCTGGACGAAGTCGCCCTCCTGGGCGGCGCGCTCGACGGTCTTGAGCGTGGCGAACCGCTCGCGCAGGCTCTTGACCTGCTCGTCGATCTCACTGTCGTCGATCTGGAGCTCGTCGACGGTCACCTCGATGGTGGCCGGGTCGGGCAGGGTGAGCTCCGGACGGACGTCGACCTCGGCGGTGAAGTTGAGGCTGTCACCGTCGTTGAACTCGGTGATCTCGACCTCGGGGCGACCCAGCGTCTTCAGGTCGTGCTCGCGGACGGCGGCGAGGATGTTCTGCGGGATCGCCTCCTGCACCGCCTCGTTGAGGACGGCGCCCCGGCCGACCCGCTGGTCGATGACCGCGGCCGGAACCTTGCCCTTGCGGAAGCCGGGAACCTGGACCTGCTGGCCGATCTCCCGGTACGCCTTCTTGAGGCTCGGCTCGAGCTCGACGAACGGCACCTCGATGGCGAGCCGCACGCGCGTCGGGCTCAGAGTCTCGACGGTGCTCTTCACAGGCGTACTCCTTGAACGGATCTCGGTTTTGAGTCTGGGCGTGATTCAGCCCATCGAGTGTAGGCGAGCCGGCCGGACGCTCCGGCAGCCGCCCAGGTACCGCGACGACCACCCTCCGGCGACCCGGCCGCGACGACAGTCGGGGTGGCGGGATTTGAACCCACGGCCCCTCGCTCCCAAAGCGAGTGCGCTACCAAGCTGCGCCACACCCCGTGGCGACCAGAAGTGTATGCCGTCGGCGTGGGGCGAGGGCGTCCGGGCGGCCCACTCGGCGACAGATTCCGACAAATTCGCCCCCGACCGGCCTACGGAACCGCGCGCCACCAGCGGACGTCGGCCTGTCGGCAAGGTCGACGGGCCGACGCGCCACCCCGGTTGCCCGGACCCCCCTCAGGGACGGTGACCGCGGGGCCGCGACTCCGTCCGGGCGGTGACGGCACGGGACCTCGTCACCGCCCGGTCGGACCTCCCTCGTGGCCAGCCCGGGAGGAAGTCTGCCGGCGGACGGAATGCGGCTGCGCGGTGGACCGGGGTACGCGGTAGGCTGTCGGCGCGTCCCGGGAAACCAGGGCACGCGGGCGTAGCTCAATGGCAGAGCTTCAGTCTTCCAAACTGACGGTGCGAGTTCGATTCTCGTCGCCCGCTCCACCAACTCCGGCCCAGGTCAGCGGCACAATCGCCGCGCCTGGGCCGTCCTCGTCCCAGAGAGTGGAACCCGCTGGCATACCGGCCGCCCGGAGCGCCACAGGGCGTGACCCCCATCCCCGGGGACGCCGTCCTGGCACTTGTCCGGGAGGTGGGGACAGACTGGCAACCAACTTCGCCAGGGAGGCGGGACGGTCTGTCGACTGTCCGCAGGGCGAAGTATCACCTTCGCCGGAAGAAGAAGTCTGAAGTCATTGCGTCGCTGAGCTCGGAGTCTGCGGCTGCTCCCACCCACCAACCCCGTCGTTCGAAGGGAACTCCAGCACGCCAGAGGAGCAGGAACCCGCCGGCCAGCATGACCAGGGAAAGCCAAGCGTGGGAGAACATGGCGTCTGCCAAGCTGATGTCATCATCAAGCGCAACAACGGCGAACGGCACCAACTGCGGCACGACGGCCAGCCGACCCAGCCACATGGCTGATCGGTACGTTGGTCGTCGACGGATTGCGGCCAGGTCCTCGTCACTCCTCGCCACAGGCCGACGGTAAACGACTGCCACAACCGGCTACCGGCCGACGGTCATGGTCCGACGCGGCGAGCCGTGTGGCAGGCTGCCCGACGTGACGCCGACCGACGCTGGACCGTTCGTCAACGTCCAACCAGGACCAGAGGACGGCCCGTACGCGTGTCCCTGTTGTGGCTATCTGACGTTGAGCGAACGCGGTGGCTACGAGATCTGCGACGTGTGCTTCTGGGAAGACGACGGACAGGACGATCACGACGCCGCACACGTGCGGGGTGGACCGAACCGGAACCTGAGCCTGCTCGACGCCCGTCGCAACTTCGCCCGGTGCGGGGCCAGCGACCCGAAAGACCTCGCCCACGTGCGGCCGCCCAGACCTGACGAACACCCCCTGACAGATCACGACCGGACCTCCTGACCTGCGCCAGCCTCGTTGAGGGGCACAAACGCCGCCGCAGACAGCAGCGCTCGAAGCGGATGCCGCCCGCCGGCTGGTGAGGATTTCCGCAGTTGTCGATTGTTCGCTACCCGGATCGAGTCCGAATCCCTGACGTCGACCTCGTTGAGGTGCACTGCGACCGAGAGATGCAACTGTCGCGTCCCTGCCCCTGGCTTGACTGAGTCACAGTCGTGATTGCGCGACCCGAGGTGCCGCCGATCATGGTCGCCATGACCTGGAACCGTGGATCCGTCATCGCGGCCCGCCACTGCGGGCAACGTCCTGGCTCAGGTCGTCACGCGCGAGGTTCGCTGATCGCGGCTTCGATGCGCAGCCCTATACCCGTCGCGACGAGGAAGCCCGCCAAGATGTGCGGCTCCCTCGTCCCGATGTCCGTCGACAGAGTGATGGCCGAAACGAGGAACCCAGCGACCAGGGCCACGTTTCCGAGGGTGCGAATGCTGGACGCGCGCCGCGACAGAGGGTTCACCTCGCGGACGGTATCGGAGAGCCGGCGTCACGGGTGTCGGGGCCAAGACCCGATCCGGACGTGGAACGATCGCGAGACGGGTTGGCCGCCGTCGAGGTCGGGGCGATCGGCCTCTTTCCCGCTTCGAGCTGGCGGCGCCCGAAGATGATTCCCCCATGCCGGCTTTCGGCCGAGGCGAGGGTCATCTGCGCTTCGACCATGAATCCGGCTTCGACCAGCCAGGCCGCCACCTGGGCGGGCTGGCGGCGGTGGACGTGCACCTTCATCCGGTGGCCGCCGTAGCCCTGCGTCTTGAGCTGGGTCTCGTCGCCCACGTGGAAGCTGAGCAGTAGTGGACCACCGGGACGTAACACCCGCCGGAAGTGCGCGAGGACCGAGCCGACCTCAACGTCGGGGATGTGGATCAGTGAGTACCAGGCGACCAGGCCGGCGACCGAGCCCTCAGCCAGGTCGAGGCTGGTCATGGAGCCCACCGCGAACCTCAGGCCGGGGTGCTCACGCCGAGCCACGTCGACCATCCCGGGTGAGAGGTCGATCCCGAAGGCGTCGACGCCGAGGCTGTGCAGGTGGGCGGTGATCCGCCCCGGTCCGCAGCCGACGTCCGCGACCGGTCCACCACCGGCGGCACGAACGAGGTCGGCGAACAGGGCCAGGGTCGCTCGCTCGTAGGGGGTATCCGCCAGGAGATCGCGTACCTGGTCCGCGTAACTGGCAGCGACGGTGTCGTAGGAGGCCCGGGTGTCCGCCAGCCAGCCTTCGGGGTTCATGGCGGTGACGCTAGTCAGCGATCAGACGGGCCACGGCTCACCGGGTCGTGGTCAGGCTGCTCTTCGCGAGCTCGTAGGCGGGCAGCATGGACTCGTGCTCCTCGCTGTCGAGGCTGTCGAGGGAGACGGCGACGATGCCCTGCGGAGTCTCCACGGCGAACACCCGTTCCTGGTCCATCGTGTCGTCGAGCTGGCTCTTCTCCTGGTAGACGACCTCCAGCGCAGGGCGATCGCCGATGCGCACCTCGGTGTAGGTCGGCTCGTGTGCGTCCGTACCGATGAAGGCTTCCAGGCTCGGCCGCAGCTTGTTCCCGTCTCCGGTCCACACCCGGAGGAAGCCGAGGTTGCCGGCGGGCTTGGCGTCGATCTCGCACACCATCGTCAGGGGACCCCGGCGTGTGAGTTCCGCCAGCGGGTTGTCCGGCGCGACGGTGACCGCTTTGGGCTTCCACGACTCCGCGAGCGCGAAGGTGACGGGCATGTCGCAGGCGCTGCCCGGAGCACCGATCCGGGCCGCCTCCGGCGCCACGGGTGGCGTCGTGGGCTGCGCCGCCGTACCCGGCGTGGCCTCCGGGGCTGCCGCGTCGTTCTGCCCACAGCCGGTCAGGGCGAGTGCCGAGACGACCAGGGCGACGACTGACACGATCGGGCCACCGTACATTCGGGTTCTCACGGATCCGGGAGTCTACGGCCCGCATCTCCGCGCGCGGCAATCCACATTGCTCGGAGGGCGGCCTTCGGCTAGCGTCCGCGCCCGTGAAGCCATTCCGCGTTGTCTCCGCCGTGTTGATCTGTGCCTCCCTGACCCTCGCCGGTTGCGGTGGCGGGGAGGACTCCACGGCCGAGTCCGCCCCCTCCGTCTCCTCAGCTCCTTCCTCCCCGGCCGCCTCCGACTCCTCGGCACCCTCACCGTCGGCCGCAGCGGGCGGTGCGAGCGACAAGGAACTCTGCGAGTCCGCCAAGAAGTTCGGGAACGACATGAAGACCTCGCTCGTGACCGCCCTGCAGGCCGACCAGGCCGCGGCACCGGCCGCGTTCCGGAAGATCCTGACCGAGCTGGACGTGAAGATGACGGCGCTGGCTGCCACCGGAGGCGACACCCCGGTGACCGTCGCCATCAGGCAGTTCGGTGTGGAGGCCGCCAAGGCGGCGAAGGCCGCTGACCCGGCGGCTGCCGCCGCCAACCCCACCTTCGAGAAGGTCGGCACGGACCTCACCACCGCCTGCAAGAAGGCGGGGGTCGACGTCAACTTCTGACGGTGCCACGCCGGATGCGCCGGTGCTCGACCGTCGGCTCGTCGGCGACGGGCGGCTCGTTGACAACGGGCGGCTCGTTGACAACGGGCAGCTCGCCGGCCGCTGGTGGCGATGCTCCGGGCCCGCCGCCTGACGGGCGGGAGACGGTCAGCGGTCGCGGAGCCATGTGGTGAGCAGGTCGACACACTCGTCGCCGAGGGCGGGGGCGGCGTCCCGGGCGAGCCGGTGGAGGTCGTCGGCCTCGGCGGCGGTGGCGGGGAGCACGGGCGGCGACGTGTGCCGCCACGTCGGACGGACGGCGTCGCGGGCCAGCCGGACGACGTCCGCACGACCGCGTCGGGCCAGCCCCGGATCGGGGTCGACGGCCAGCAGCAGGCCGGCGCGCAGCCTCCGGTGCACGTCCCGCGTGCCGAGCAGCCGGTAGCCGGCGCGGCGCAGTTCCACCCGTGGGTCGGCGAGCAGGTCCCAGGGCAGCGCGGGCGGCAGGGCCCCGGCGAGGGGACGTAGCGCGGTGGCGGCCTCGCGGACGACGGCCGGTGCGGGGTCGCGCAGCCGCGGGACCACCAGGTGGGTGTCGACGGCGTCGAGGAGCCGCAGTCCGCGTACGGCGGCGGCGCGGATCGCCGCGGTCGGGTGGGTGACCAGTGGGTGCAGCAGCGCCGCGTCGGACGACGGGGCGGTCTCGGTGAATCCGGCGACCGCCCCGGGTGTCGGCGCGTCGCCGGCGACGACCCGCCGGTAGTGCGCCGTGGCGTCGGTGCCGTCGCGTCGGGCGGCTTCCCGGGCGATCGCCCGGACCAGGTTGGCCGGGTCGTCGAGGCGGGCCGACACGTCGGCGAGGTGGCCGAGTCGCAGCAGTCCGGTGAGCGCGATCGCCCGTACCGGCGGACGGCGGCTGCCGGCGAGGCGCCGCAGGGTCGCGATCCGGCCGGTCCACACGGCGTCCCGGCAGGCGGCCTCGGCGGCCCGGACCCGGATAAGCACGTCGGCGTCGGACTCCGCCGCCTCGACCAGGTCGTCCCGGTGCAGCCAGCCGTGGGCCAGGCCGGTGGTGAAGACGAGCCGGCGTTGCTCGGCGGGGCCGGACCCGCCGAGTGCCCGGCGTACCGGCGCGGGTGCGGCGAGCAGCGCGGCCAAGACCTGGGTGACCGCGAAGCCGCCCCGGGAGCGGGCCCCGACCAGCAGCGCCGTCGGCAGCACGGCCGGCAGGTAGGCGGCCGGATCATCGGCCAGCAGCGTCGCGAGGCCCGCACGGGCCGGATCGCGCACCTGCCCGACCCAGTCCCCGGTCCGCAGGACCAGGAACGGCGCCATCTCCGGGACGGGGGCGGCGAGCATGGCCCGGACGGCACGTTCCCGGATCCGCCCGTTGCCGTGTGCACCGGCCAGGGCGACGGCGACCGCGCCGGGCGACGGCCGGTCCAGCCGGGCGGCCAGGTTCTCGCGGACAGGTGAGCGGTGCGGTGAGGACCACGGGTCCTCCCGGACGTGTTCGTCGAGCCGGGCCACCGTCCTCGGCGCGCGGGCCAGCAGACCGAGCGCGGCCCGCGCGGGCTCCGGGGCACCGGTGGCGTCGAGGGCCGCCAGCACCTCGACGAGGTGTTCGAGGTCGTCCCAGCCGCCACCGGCGGCCCGGGAGATCGCCACGGCGACCTCCGGCGGCGCCGGATCCGTCTGCGCTGCGGTGTGGACGGGGCGGTGATCGTGGCGGCGCCAGAGTCGCGGGAACATGGGCCCGATCATGTCGGTCGTGGGCTCAGCAGGCCAGATCCGACCGGTCCGGGGGCGTCCCGCCGGCGACGGAGGCTCGGCCCCGCGCCCACCCGCACAGCAGGCCAACCGTCGTGTCTATCGCGTCCGTGACCCGTGAGGCAACGTTTCACGCTTAGAAGTTAATCAATATCATCCTCAGATCGTGAACATTGCAGAGATCCAGGTTTGTAAATATCGACGCTAGGATTCTCCCATCGTCCAGCACCTCTCGAGTGGGCCCCGAGTCCCACGAGAGGTCACCACAGTAGGAGGACCGGGAGATGACACTCCCCCGCACTCACCGGCGTACCTTCGCCGCGGTCGGCGTGCTCGCCAGCGCCGCCATGGTCACCGCCATGGCCAGCGCTCCCGCAACGGCAGCCCCGTCCGTCGGCGAGATCCGGAGCGCCGGTGGCGCGACGGCCGTGGCCGACAGCTACATCGTGGTACTCAAGGACAGCAGCGTCGGTGGCCGCGCCGGCACCCGCCAGGCCGCCGTGAAGAGCACCGCCAGCTCGCTCGCCGAGCGCTTCGGCGGCAGCCTGGGCCACGTCTACGGTGACGCGCTCAACGGCTTCGAGGTGAAGCTGTCGGAGCGGGCCGCCAAGCGTCTCGCCGCCCACCCCTCGGTGGACTACGTGGAGCAGAACCACACCGTCACCATGGACGCGACCCAGACCAACCCGCCGTGGGGCCTGGACCGCATCGACCAGCGGAACCTCCCGCTGAGCGCCAGCTACAGCTACGTCAGCACCGGCGCCCGGGTGAAGGCGTACATCGTCGACACCGGCATCCGGACCACCCACAACGACTTCGGCGGCCAGGCGATCGACGGCTACGACGCGATCGACAACGCGTTGCCGGCCGCCGACTGCAACGGCCACGGCACCCACGTCGCCGGCACCGTCGGCGGCACCAGCTACGGCGTCGCCAAGGACGTCACGCTGGTCGCCGTCCGGGTGCTGAACTGCCAGGGCAGCGGCACCTGGGCGCAGGTCATCGCCGGCATCAACTGGGTGACCTCGGACCACCAGCCGGGCCAGCCGGCGGTGGCGAACATGAGCCTCGGTGGCGGCCTGAACACCTCGCTGAACACCGCCGTGGCCAACTCGATCGCCGACGGCGTCACCTACGCGGTGGCCTCCGGCAACTCGAACCAGAACGCCTGCAACTTCTCGCCGGCCTCGGTGCCGACCGCGCTGAGCGTCAACGCTTCGCAGAGCAACGACGCGCGGGCCTCGTTCTCCAACTGGGGCACCTGCACCGACCTGTTCGCCCCGGGCGTGAGCGTCCTGTCGGCGTGGCACACCAGCAACACCGCCACCAACACCATCAGCGGCACCTCGATGGCCTCCCCGCACGTCGCGGGTGCGGCTGCCCGGGTGCTCCAGGTGAACCCCACCTGGACCCCGGCCCAGGTGCACTCGTACATCGTCAGCCAGGCCACCACGAACGTGATCACCAACCCGGGCACCGGCTCCCCGAACCGGCTGCTCTACCTGGCCCCCACCTTCTGATCCACACCTGCTCCACCGGCCCCGAGGCGACCTCTCGCCCCGGGGCCGGCCCCATCTCCGAGGAGAGACGATGACCAGATCACACCTCCGGGGGCGGTTGCTCGCTCTCGCCCTGACAACCGCCCTGACCGCCGTTCTCGCTCCGGTCGGCACCGCGTCGGCCGCCGGCTCCGCCGAGGGAACGATCCGCCACGCCGGGGCCGCCGACGCCGTCCGGGACAGCTACATCGTCGTGCTCCGCGACGACGTGGCGCGTCGCGCCGACACCAACGTCACCGCCGAGGTCACCGAGGTCGCGGACCGGCTGCGCGCCCGCTACGGCGGGACCGTCGGGCACGTCTACGGCAGTGCCCTGGCCGGTTTCGAGGTACGCCTGTCGGAGCGGGCCGCCCGCCGCCTCGCCGCCGACCCGGCGGTGGCGTACGTGGAGCAGAACCGCATGACCCCGCTGATCGGCCCCGGCACGCAGTTCGGCCCGCCGTCCTGGGGCCTGGACCGGATCGACCAGCGGAACCTGCCGCTGGACAACCGGTACAGCTACCCGAACACCGCGCACAACGTGCACGTGTACGTCGCCGACACCGGTGTCCGGGCCACCCACCTGGACTTCGGCTCCCGGGTCACCGGCGGGATCGACCTCGTCGACGGCGCGCTGCCGGCCGACGACTGCAACGGTCACGGCACCCATCTCGCCGGCACCATCGGCGGGACCAGCCACGGAGTCGCCAAGGAGGTCATGATCCACCCGGTCCGGGTGCTGAACTGCCAGGGCAGCGGCACCTTCGCCACGGTGATCGCCGGCATCGACTGGATCACCGCGAACGCCGTCCGGCCGGCGGTGGTGGAACTGGCCATCGGCGGGTCCGCCAACGCCACGCTGGACGCGGCGGTGACCAACTCGATCAACCGGGGGATCACCTACGTCACGACCGGCGGCAGCTCGAACGGGAGCGCCTGCAACTTCTCGCCCGGCCGGGTGCCGGGCGCGCTGACCGTGGTGGGCACCTCGGCGACCGACGCCCGGCTGTCGAGCGGCAACTACGGCAGCTGCATCGACCTGTACGCGCCGGGCCAGAACATCACGTCCACCTGGTACACCAGCAACACCGCCGTCGCCACGATCAGCGGCGGATCGGCGGCCTCCGCGCACGTCGCCGGGTGCGCCGCGCTCGCCCTGTCGGCGAACCCGACCTGGTCCCCGGCCCAGGTGTCCAACTACCTGACCACCCGGGCGACCGCCAATATCGTCAGCGGCGTGCCCAGCGGCACCCCGAACCGGCTGCTCTACTGCGGGCCCTGACCAGCTCGCCCGTTGCCCGCACCCGTGGCCGCCCGGTGTTCCCGGGTGGCCACGATAGTCCCTCCCACGGCGGGGGCATTGCCCGTGGCCGGGGGCCCGACTACCGTCCAATCAAGTGACGATTGACTATATGGTCATCGGCGGTGGCATCGCGGGCGCCACCGCCGGCTACCACCTCGCCCGATACGGCCGCGTGCTGCTGGTCGAGATGGAGCAGGTGCCCGGCCACCACTCCACCGGCCGCTCCGCCGCCCTGTTCTCCGAGTACTACGGCGGTCCGGCGGTCCGCGCCCTGACCCGGGCCAGCCGCGACCTGCTGACCGCCCCACCCCCCGGGTTCGCCGCGCACCCGCTGCTCACCCCGCGGGGCGTGCTGACCCTCTGCCCGCCCGGCGACGAGGACCTGTTCGACGCTCACCTGCGCGACGGGGCCGAGATCGACCCGCCGGCCCGGGAGATCGATCTCGCCGAGGTCCCCGGGATCTGCCCGATCGTGCGGCGGGAACGGTTCCGCCGGGCGATGCTGAAGCCCGCCGCCCGGGACATCGACGTGGACGCGCTGCACCAGGGCTACCTGCGGGGCATCCGTGCGGCCGGGGGCACGGTCAGCCGGCTCACCCGGGTCCGGTCCCTGCGCCGGGAACGGGGACGCTGGCGGGTCACCACGGATGCCGGGGACGTCACCGCCCGTACGGTGGTGAACGCCGCCGGGGCGTGGGCCGACGAGATCGCCGAGGCGGCCGGCGTACGCCCGGTGGGGCTGACCCCGCTGCGGCGTACCGCGTTCCTGGTGGACGCGCCGCCCGACCTGGACGTCGCCGGCTGGCCGATGGTCGCCGACGTGGCGGGGACCTTCTACCTGAAGCCGGAGTCGGGCCACCTGCTGGTCTCCCCGGTGGACGCCACGCCGGTCCCGCCGGGTGACGTCCGCCCGGACGACCTGGACGTCGCGCTCGGGGCGGCCCGGGTGGAGGAGGCGACCACGTTGACCGTCCGGCGGATCCGGCACGCCTGGGCGGGGCTGCGTACCGCCGCGCCGGACGACGTACCGGTGATCGGGCCGGCGCCGGACGCGCCCGGCTTCCTCTGGCTCGCCGGGCTCAGCGGCTACGGCGTGCAGACCGCCCCGGCCGCCGGTGCCCTGCTCGCCGCCCTCGCCACCGCCCAGACCCCGCCCCTCGACCCCTCCCCCTACTCCCCCACCCGCCCCACGGCCGGTTGATCAAGAAGTTCGCGTCACCTTCGGGGCCGACGGTGACCCGAACCTCTTGATCAACGCGGTGGGTTGAGGGTGGGGGTGGGTGGGGGAACGCGGGAGAGGGGGGAGGCGGAGAGGAGAGCGGAGAGGAGGGCGGCCCCGAGGGTGACCCAGAAGACGGCGGGGTAGCCGGCAGCGCTGGCGACCAGGCCGGCAAGGGGTCCGCCGGCCACCAGGCCGATGTCCCAGAACGAGGTGAACGCCCCCAGCGCCGCGCCCTGGTGCGCCGGATCGGTCCGGTTGATCACCAGCAGGGCCAGCGCCGGGAAGAGCAGCGAGAGCCCGGCCCCGATGACCAGGCCGCCGAGGATCGCCACCCACAGGTTCGCAGCGACCGCCACCAGCAGCAGGCCGACCGCCTCCACCAGGGCGGACCAGAGCGCCACCCGCCGGGCCCCCAGCCGGTCCGGCAGCCCACCGGCGAAGAGGCGCACCCCGACGTAGGTGACGCCGAAGGCGTTGAACGCGGCGATGCCGTTCTCCACACCCCGGTCGGCCAGGTGCAGCGCGGCGAAGGCGGCGAGGCCGGCGTACCCCAGACCGGAGAGGGAGAGCGCGACACCCGGCGCGACCGCGCTGCGGGGCAGGAACCCGGCCGGTCCGGCGGCCGGCGCCTGGGTCGGCCGGGGCCGGCCGGCGACCAGCGCCAGCCCGACCGCCGACGTCAGGGCAGCGAACACCCAGACCGCCGGGTACCCCCCGGCGGCGCGCAACAGGACCGTGCCGAGCAGCGCGCCGAGGGTGATGCCGGCCCACATGTGGATGCCGTAGAGGCCGACGATCCGGCCGCGCCGCTCGGTCGGCGCGAGCGCCACCAGCCAGGCCGCGCCAGCGGTGTAGACCGCCCCCTCACCGGCGCCGTGCACGATCCGGACCGCGACCAGCAGCGGGACGCTCCCGGCGACCAGGTAGCCGAGGCTGGCCAGGCCGCAGAGGGCGGCCCCGGCGAGCATCACCGTGCGGTAGCCGTGCCGGTCACCGATCCGGCCGGCGATCGGCCGGGCGACGACCGCAGCGACCGCGATCGCCGCGATCACCACGCCCACCTCGACACGGTTGCCGTCCAACTCCTCCAGGACGAGGAAGGGCAGCACCGCCAGGGACGCCCCCACCCCGAGCAGGCAGCAGAAGATGGCCCCGAAGAGCGGCAGGTACGGGCGGTAGAACGTGAGGGTGCCGCCGGGCGCGGTCGCGGTCATCAGCGGGTCTCTCCTAGGCCGGGACGACGTGGAAGAAGTGGGTCGGCAGGTGGATGGCGAGTCCTTCGTGGATCTCCGCGCAGACCGCCGGGCCGTCGGTGGCGAAGGTACCGGGCGGCGGTACGGCGATCCGGATCGCCGAGCGTCCGGCGTCGAGCAGCCGCGCGGCCATCGCGAAGTCCCCCACCACCGCCTCCCCGGGCGCCACCATCCGGGTACGGGAGATCTGCACGCCGTTGCGGGCCAGGTCGTCCAGCAGCCCGTTCCGGCCGAGCAGGTGGGTGTAGTAGTCCCGGGGGTTGACGATCATCGCGTGCGGGGTGGCCCCGGTCTGCTCGATCTCGTCGCAGGCGGCCAGCAGTCCGGTGAGCCAGTCGTGCCGGTACGGCAGCTTCGCGATCCCCGGGTGGCGCAGCAGCCCGTGCTCGCCGATGGTGAGCGCCTGGTTCTCGGCGGTGGCGAGCCGGACCAGCAGCCGGTAGTCGACGAAGACGGCCAGCCCCTCCGGATCCTTCGCCAGCTCCTCGGGAATCTGCACCCAGGCCCGGATCGGGTGCACCCCGGCCTCGGCCATGCCGAACCGGAAGGCGGCCTCCCGGCGCAGGTCCGACTCGTGCACCGCCGCCGCCTCGGCGACCTCCGGTCGGCCCTCGCACCAGAACCGGACCGGGTCCATGCCCACCGACCGCTTCCGGAACAGGTTGCGGACGGTGACCCGGGGCCGTTCCTTCGTGGGCTGGAAGGCGTCGGTGATGGTGAAGTCGAACCGGACCTCGGCTGTCGCCGGGTCGGCGGCGTACGCCGTGGCGAACTCCTCGCCGGGCGATCGGGTGACGGGCGGCGCGCTGACGCTGGTCATGACGACTCCTCGACCGGGATGGCGTGCTGGATGAGGCGCTGGTAGAAGGGGTGGTGGTGGTCGTAGTACGCGCGCAGGGTGGCGTTGTTCTCCACGGTCACCGTGAAGTCCTTCGCCACCGGGCGGAAGCCGGAGGTCCGCTCGACGTCCAGGTGCCAGATGCGGGTGCGGGCCCACTCCGTCCGGTCCCCCGGGTCCCAGGTCAACGCCTCCGGGCGGTACGGCAGGCCGACCGCCGCGCACCAGGCCGCCACCACCCGGGCCGGATCGCGCAGCAGCGCCTCGGCGGAGAGCACCACCGGGGGGCGGCGCGCGGTCGTCCGGACCAGCTCGAACAGCTCCCACTGGTGCTCGTAGCCGATCTCGTGGCAGGCCACGGTGGGCTTGATCGCGTGGTGTGAGCTGATCGTGCGGGCCGGGTGGCGGACCAGGAAGGTGTGCGTGACGTCGGCGATCCGCTCCGGGGCGTCGAAGAGGTGCCCGTACCGGTACTCCAGCGTGTCCTTGACGAAGACCGGGCGGTCCCGGCCCAGGTCGAGCAGGTGCGCGGTGACCTCGGCGGGGCTGGTGACGGTAATGCTGCCCCCGTCGGCCGCGGGCAGCTCGACCCGGCCGGTGTCCACCAGGGTCACCAGGGGCTCGTGGACCACCGTGACGTCCCCCCGGGCGATCATCATCCGCAGGAAGGCGGTGGAGATCGCCCGGGGATGCGCCCACATGGCGATCAGCGCCATGCCGGCTCCGTCGGTGCCCAGCCCGTCGGTGCGCAGCGCCGTGCCGCCTCCGTCGGGTCGGGGTGGCCCGCCGCCTCGGCCGGGGCGGGTCGGGCGGGGCGGGCGGGGCGGGTGGGGGGCGTGGGCGCGGCCGGGCGGCGCGGTCCGGTCCGGACGACCACGCCGGGCGGCGGCGCGCAGCTCCCCGTCCGCCACGGTGCCGCCGGGTTCACTGCGACCACCAGGTCGGCTGGCGGTCCCAGCGGTGGGCGCGGAGCCGGGCGAGCAGTTCCGGGTCGAGCGGCTGGCCGTCGCTGGCCGCCAGGTTGGCGCGGACGTGCTCGGGACGGCGCATGCCGGGGATCACCGTGCTCACCGCCGGGTGGTGCAGGATGAAGCGCAGCGCCAGCTCCGGCATGGTCGTCCCGGGCGGCAGGTCGGCGGCGAGCTTCTCCGCGCGGGCCACGCTGGGCAGCAGGTTGTCCGGTCCGAAGTAGGTGCTGCGCCAGTCCTCCGGCGGCCAGGTGCTCTCCGCGGTCAGGGTGCCGGTCAGCGTGCCCTCGTCGAACGGGACGCGGGCGATGATGCCGATGTCGTCCCGCCGGGCCCGGTGGAACAGCTCGTCCTCGGGGGCCTGGTCGAAGATGTTGTAGATGACCTGGACGACGTCGACCAGCCCGGTGTCCAGGGCGGCCAGGCAGTTGGTGGGCTCCCAGCGGTTGACGCTGATGCCCACTCCGTCGATCAGCCCCTCCCGCTTGAGGTCGGCGATCGTCTCCTGCCAGCGCCCGTCGTCGGCCCAGCGGTCCTCCCAGACGTGGAACTGCATCAGGTCGATCCGCTCCACGCCCAGGTTCTCCAGGCTGTACCGGGTGTACTCGCGGATGTGGTCGGCCGGGAAGACGTCGTCGAGGGTGTCCTGCGGGCCGGGCGGCCACTCCCGGTTCTTCGGCGGGATCTTGGTGGCTACGTACAGTCGCCGGTCGCGGTGCCGGCGGACCAGGTCGCCGAGGAGGCGTTCGCTGACCCCCCGGCCGTACACCCAGGCGGTGTCGAAGAAGTTGCACCCCCGCTCCACCGCCTCGTCCAGGCAGCGGGGGGCGACGTCGTAGTCCCAGCCGGTGAAGCCGCCGGGGCCGCCGCCGATGCCCCACATCCCGTACCCCACCTCGCTGATCTCCCAGCCGAGGCGGCCCAATCTGCGATAGCGCATGCGCATGTCCCTTTCGTCACGCTGCCGGGGTCGCGGTCCGGTCCCCGCCGATCCGTCCCTGCCCGGTCAGCCATTTCCGGTACGCGTCGACCGACGGGCCGAGGTCCGCGTCGGTGCAGCCGTGCCGGCGTTCCAGCCGGTCGCACCCGTCCCGGCGGAAGAGCCGGGGGTTGTCCGTGAGCAGCGCGCCGAACACCGCGCGGAGCTGCTCCTCGTCCGTGCCCAGCCGGGTCGGGAAGAGCGCCAGCAGCGCCGCCGCGTCCCGGTCGCCGTCGGTCACCGCGTCGCGCAGCGCGGCGAGGAACTGGGCACAGCTGACCCGGGGTACGGCGTCGCCCGGCAGTTCGGTGAAGTCGACGCTGCGGGGGTGCAGCACGTGCAGGGCCCGCCCCCAGACGGTCCGGTCGGCGACGGCGGCGACGATCCGGCGGGCCGCGTAGTCGACCGGGGTCCAGTCGGAGCGGATCGTCGCGTCGGGGCGCATGCCGAGCCGATGGCAGGCGGCGAGGAGCAGGTGGGTGAGAGCGCGGCGGTTCGGCATCCCGTTGTCGGCGGCCGGCATGACCTCGCCCAGACGAAGCAGGGTGACCATCGCGCCCCGGCGGCGGGCCGCTGTCAGGTACCGCTCGGCCACCCACTTGGACCGGCTGTATCCGCTGGCCGGCGGGGCGGCGGCGGACGGGTCGAAGGTCTCGGGCAGCGGCAGCCGGTGCCGGGCCGCCTCGGTGTCGAGCACGCCCAGGGTGGAGACGTGGTGCAGCGGCTTCGGCCGGTCCTGGAGCGCCAGCCGGAGCAGTTCGGCGGTGCCGTGCACGTTGGCCGGCCGGTGGGCGCGGTAGTCGAAGAGGAAGTTGACCAACGCGCCGACGTGCAGCACCAGGTCGCAGTCGCGGGCCAGGTGGTCCCAGGTGCGCCCGTCCAGGCCGACGGCGGGGCGGGACAGGTCGGCCGCGTAGCCGGCGAGCCGGTCGGCCAGGTGCGGCGCCCACAGGCCCCGGTCGGCCAGGGCCCGGACCACCCGGGCGGTGGCCTCGGCGTCGTCCGCGCCCCGGGTCAGGCAGTGCACCCGTACGTCGGTGGTGGTGAGCAGCTCGTGCACCAGGCGGCTGCCGACGAACCCGGTCGCCCCGCTGACCAGCACGCTGCGGGTCTCACGGCGCGGGTCAGCGGTGCGGACCAGCAGGTCGACGGGGAGACGGGCGTCGGCCGCGACGAGGTTCGCCTCGGGCTCGACCGGGACGCGCCGACGCCGGGCGAGCAGGCCGGCCAGCCGCGCGGGGGTGGGATGCTCGAAGAGGTCCTGGACGCCGAGCGGGACCCCGTGCTCCCCGGCGAGCGCGGTGGCCACCGCGACGGCCTGGAACGAGTCGCCCCCGGCGGCGAGGAAGTCGGTGTCGGCGTCGAGGTCGGGCTGGCCGAGGACGGCCCGGAACACCGTCAGCACCGGGTCGGGTAGCTCGCCGTCGTCGCCGCCGGCCAGCCGGGTGGCCCGCTCGGCGAGCAGGGCGTCGAGGTGGGTCTGCAACGCCCGCCGGTCCACCTTGCCGTTGCGGGTCAGTGGCAGGGCGTCGAGGACGACCACGTGCCGGGGCACGCTGGTCCGGGGCAGCAGGCGGCGCAGGTGTTCCCGCAGCCGTGGTTCGGGCACCTCGCGGTCGGCGGCGACGAAGAGGGCCAGGGACCTGCTGCCGCCCTCCCGGGCCACGATGACCTTGGCCTGGTGGATTCCGGGGAACCGGGTCGCCGCGGTCTCGATCTCGCCGGCCTCGATCCGGACGCCGTTGACCTTGAGCTGGAAGTCCCGGCGGCCGACGAAGTGCAGCCGTCCGTCCGCGTCGAGACGGCCGAGGTCCCCGGTGCGGTACAGCCGGCGGCCGGGGATCTCCGGCAGCGGGTTGGGCACGAACACCTCGGCGGTACGGGCCGGCGCGCCGAGATAGCCCGCGCCGAGGCAGACGCCGCCGATGACGATCTCGCCGACCGCGCCGGGCGGCAGGGGCCGCAGATGGGCGTCGACCACCGCCGCGTGACAGTTGTCGATCGGCCGACCGATCGGGATGGTGTCACCGTCGGCGGGGGTCACCGGGTGGAAGACCATGCCGATGGACGCCTCGGTCGGGCCGTACCCGTTGGTGACCGCGATGGCCGGCAGCAGTTCGCCGAGCCGGTGCACGGCCGCCGGGTCGATCTCCTCGCCGCCCACGATGAGGTGGCGCAGGGTGCCGATCGCCCGGCGGGCGTCCGGGTCCCGGTCCACCATGGACACCAGGAGACCGAGGATGCTCGGCACGAAGTCGGTCATGGTGACCCGCTCGTCGGCGATGGTGCGGACGGTGGCCTCGACGTCGAGGAAGCCGCCCTGCACCGGTACGACGACCCGGCCGCCGGTGGTGAGCGGCCAGAACAACTGCCACACCGAGGAGTCGAAGGTGTGCCGGCTGTTCTGGAGCACCACCTCGTCGCCGGTGGCGTGGAACCAGCGGGTCATGAAGCGGAACCGGTTGGCGAGCCCGTCGTGCCGGTTCATCGCGCACTTCGGGGTGCCGGTGGTGCCGGAGGTGAAGATCCCGTAGATCAGGTCGTCGGGTCCGATCGGGACGCCGGGGCGGTTGGCGGTGGGCGTGATCGCGTCGAGCCGTACCGGCACCGTCGGCACCCCGCCCGGACCGGCCGACGACCGCGGCCTCCACCCGTGCCGGGGTGTCACCGCCGTGCGCGAAGACGCGGAGCCGTCCGGGGTGGGACCGGTGACCATGAGTCGGGGGCGGACCACCGTCAGGGCGGCGTGCAGCCGGTCGGCGGGCCACCCCGGGTCGAAGGGGACGAACGCCGCCCCGAGCTTCATCAGCGCCAGGTACGCGACCGGCAGTTCCAGTCCGTCGGCGAGGAGTACGGGCACCACGTCGCCGCGGGTCACGCCCCGGCTGGCGAGTCCGGCGGCGAAGCCGTTCGCCAGCTCGTCGAGCTGCCGGTAGCTGAGCCGGCGTCCCCGGAAGGAGACGGCGGGCCGGTCCGGATGCCGGTCGACCCGGTCCTCGACCATGGCGGGGATCGCCTGGAAGGGCGCGTCGTCCACGGCTCGTCCGGCCAGGCGACCGAACGCCAGCGCCCGGGTGGCCGGGCCGACCGCCGGGGCCCGACCGGACGGCAGCCGCGGGTCGGCCAGCAGCGCGGCGAACACCTCGGCGAAGATCTCGGCCACCGCCGGCACGCTCACCGACCACGGGTCGGCGGGGGCGCAGTGGACCACGACGGTGACCCCGTCGGCGGTGACCGTGGCACTGAGCAGCACGGGCACGGCGGCCGGGTCGGCTCCCGGGTCGCCGTCGAGGAGCACGACCAACGCTCGGGGATCGCCCTCGACGGGTGGCCCGGCGGCGGCCAGCGACCGGACGGTGGCGCGGGCCGGTCCGCCGGGGAGCCGGTGCAGGCTCACCGGCCACTCCGACAGGTCCAGTGTCTCGACGCCGGTCCGCACCCGGACGGGTAGCACCCGCCCCAGCCGGTCGACCAGCTCGACGGCGGCCAGCAGCGCGGCCGCGGCGCGGTCGTGGGCGGCCCGGACCGCCGGTCGGGCCACGGTGTACCGGTAGGTGAGGCCGTCTCCGGCGTGGACCGGTACTGCGGAGCCGGTGTCACCGGATCTCATGCCGCCCCCAACGTCCTGTGCCGGGCCCGACGCAGCACCGACACCGGTATCAGGTGACCGACGTCACTCGCTGCTGGGCAGGGACACTAGAGCAAACATCGAGCCATGGGAATATGTAACTTTCAGTGAAGGGATTCCCGGCGGGCCGGACGTCCTGCTCATGGTGCGAGTCGGGGCGGACCGGGGCACACCGGTGGCCCGGTCGACGGGATGTCCGTCGACCGGGCCACCGTGGGAATCAGCCCGCTCCGGTGAGCGTGGCGGTCTCCCCGACGCGACCGGTCGGCCGGTCGCGCGGGTCGACGGCGGTCAGCCGCCGAGGCTGGCCGCCGCCGAGGCGATCGCCGAGGCGAAGTAGCTCACCTGGGTGTAGACACCGGGGTAGTTGGGGCGGGCGCAGCCCTGACCCCAGCTCACGATGCCGACCTGGATCCAGGCGTTGGCGGCGTCCCGGCGGAACATCGGGCCACCGGAGTCGCCCTGGCAGGTGTCGGTCCCACCGCTGGCGTAGCCCGCGCAGATCTCCTCGGCCGGGATGACGTCCCCACCGTAGTTGGCGTTGCAGGTGGCGTCGTCGACGAAGGGCACGTTCGCCTTCAGCAGGTACCGCTGCTGCGCCCCGCCCTCACGGGCCGCACCCCAGCCGGCCACGGTGAACATCCCGTTGTCGTACGCGGTGGTGTTCGCGATCTTCAGGGTCGGCAGCGTGGTGACCGGAGTGGCGAGCCGGACCAGGGCCCAGTCGTCGCCGGACCCGTTGTAGCCGGGCGCCCGGTAGACGTAGTTCGAGCGGACCGTGATCCGGCTGGACGACTGGAGGTCGACCACCCCGAGGGTGGCGGTGATGCTGGTGTTCGACCCGGTCCGGCCCACACAGTGCGCCGCGGTCAGCACCAGGTTCGGGCTGTAGAGCGAGCCGCCGCAGCCCATCGAGAGCCGGACCATCCACGGGAACTCGCCTTGGGCGGCCCGCGTGCCGCCGACGACCTGCGGGGTCACGTCGGCCTCGGGCTGGGCGACGGCCGGAGCCGCCACGACGAAGGAGCCGACGGTCACCGCCGCCAACGCGACGGCCGTGCGGCGGAGGAATCTGCGCCAGGGTGCCATGGGGGAGCCTCCCGAACCTGGGGGTGGCACGCCGTCGGCGTGCCGAGTTCACGATGGCGGAAGCCTACGGTTTTACATCGAAGATTGGCAATGGATGGCGACTATTCCGCATTCGTCATACCGCGACCCGGACCACCCGACCGCCCAACCCGCACAATGATCGACCCCGTGTTACGTATTGACGTCGATCTGTGCACAGGGTGTGATGGGCCGTAACCTGCCGGCCACCCGCTCCCGGAGGCTCCCATGCGTCCACGAAGCGCGTACGCACTCCGCTCCGCCGTCCTGGCGCTGCTGCTCGCCGTCCCCGTCGCCGCCGTGCCGGCGTCCGCCGCGCCCCCGCCGACACGTGCCGGGGACGGAGTCAGCGCGAGCCTGGCCGACGGCTGCGACCCGGTCGACCCGGCCGCCTGCCTGCTGCCGTTCCCCAGCGACCTGTACACCGTCGCCGACCCGGCCACCGACACCGGGATCCGGGTCGACCTGCAACGCTCGGCGATGCCGGAGAACATCTTCGGCACCAACATCGACCCGACGGACTGGAACCGCAACGACGGCTTCTCCCCCGGTTCGATGCTGCTCACCCGGATACCGGGACTCGACCCGGTGGCCTCCGGGATCGCCCCGTCCACCGACATCGGCCGGTCCCTCGCGCCGGACGCCCCGATCGTGCTGGTCAACACCAGGACCGGGGAACGGCACCCGTACTGGGCCGAACTCGACGCCAACGCCGCCGACGACCCGGACCGCCAGGTGCTGATCATCCGGCCGGCCCGCAACCTCGACGAGAACACCCGGTACGCGGTCGGCCTGCGCCACCTGCGCGACTCGGCCGGGGCGACGATTCCGGCGTCGGAGCTGTTCGCCACGTTGCGGGCGCCCACCGCACCGGCCGACCCGGCGCTGCACCGCCGCTGGGAGTACGCGCAACGGGCGATCGGCGCGCTGTCCACCGCCGGGGTCGACCCGGCCGCCCTGCACCTCGCGTGGGACTTCACCGTGGCCAGCGAGCCCAGCCTGACCGAACGCGTCCGGCACATGCGGGACGAGGCGTTCGGCCAACTCGGCACGGCCTCCCCGGTGGTGACCGTGGACAAGGTCACCGACTACAGCGCCGAGCAGGACCCGGACATCCGACGGCAGGTCGAGGGGAGCGTACGGGTGCCGAACTACCTGGACACCCCGCTCGGCCCACCCGGCTCGCGGCTGAACTACGGCCCGGACGGGCTGCCCGAGCAACGCAACCTGACCATCACGGCGAAGTTCTACTGCAACATCCCCCGCTCGGCGAGCGCCGCCACCCCGGCCCGGCCGACCCTGTACGGCCACGGCCTGCTCGGCTCCCCCACCGAGATCGACTCCCGCAAGCTCAAGCAGTACTCCCACGAGTCGAACTCGATGCTCTGCGCCACCCCGTGGATCGGCATGGCGACCACAGACGTCCCGAACGTCATCCGCTCACTCGGCGACTTCTCGCGGTTCGGCTCGATCCCGGACCGCACCCAGCAGTCCTTCCTGAACTTCCTCTACCTCGGCCGCGCCCTGATCCACGCCCGGGGCGCCGCCGCGAAGGACGCTTTCCGGGACGGCACCGGCCCGCTCACCCGCACCGGTGCCGGCCAGCTCGTCTACCTCGGCAACAGCCAGGGCGGGATCCTCGGCGGGGCGCTCTGCGCCGTCGCCACCGACTTCACCCGCTGCGCGCTCGGCGTACCGGCGGCGAACTACTCGACGCTGCTGGACCGCAGTGTCGACTTCGACCAGTTCCACCCGGTCTTCCACAACGCCTACCCCGACCCGGTCGACCAGCAGCTCTGCCTGGCCCTGGCCCAGATGCTCTGGGACCGCGGGGAGGGGAACGGCTACCTGCACCACCTCACCAATGACCCGCTGCCCGGCACCCCGGCCAAGCAGGTGATCATGATCGAGGCGTTCGGCGACCACCAGGTGGCCAACATCGCGACCGAGGTGCAGGCGCGCACCATCGGAGCGCGCCTGCGTGCCCCGGCGCTGGCGGCCGGTCGCAGCCCCGACGTCGTACCGTTCTGGGGCATCCCGGCGGTCCCGGCGCTGCCCTACGCCGGTAGCGCGCTGGTCATGGTCGACAGCGGCTCGCCCGCGCCCCCGGCCGGGAACACCCCGCCCCGCGAGGGTCTCGACCCGCACGGGCACCCCAGGAACTCGCCGGAGATCCGGGCGATGATCGCAGGCTTCCTCGACACCGGCACGCTGGTGGACACCTGTGCGGGAGTGCCCTGCACCGCTCCCACCGGCTGAGCCCGACGGTGTTTGCCGGGGTCCCCTGCTCGGCAAAAAGCGGTAACAGGGGACCCCTGCCACCACCACACGAGCCAACCCCGGTGGCCCGGCGTCCGCCTCGGTGGCGGTGGCGGTTAGTCCGGCGGCGTCGCCGGGTACGAAAACGGTCATGGACACGAAGACGGACGCATGGCTGGTCGGTGGACCCCGGGACGGCAGCACCCACGACGCGGGTGGCTCCGCCCTGCTCGAGCTGGAGATCGACGGCTTGATCCACCGGTACGTCAGGACCACGAAGCAGCACGACGGGAACACCACGGTCTACAACTACGACGGCATGGTGGCCCCCGGCGGGGGCGAGCCCGGCGTCGAGGATCCCGCCGCGCGGGTCGCCTCACCCCGGGCGGACTCCGAGGGAGGCGACCGACGGTGACCCCGCCGGGCCGGACGGGCACACCCGACGGTCGCCCGACAGGCCCGGTGGGATGAACCGCGGTCGGCCGGGTAAGCCCGGTCGACCTGGTGGAGGAGGACCGCTGTCGCGGTGGGCCGCGACGACGACGCCCGGGCGGGCGGCACGATGCCGACCCACCCGGGCGTCACGCTGCCCTGCGGTACGCCTCAGCCGCCGGTGACCCAGTTCCAGGCGGAGACCACCCAGTCGGTCTGCTGGAGATAGGCGATACCGACACCGACCAGGAAGATCGCGGTCACCGCGTGGGCTCCCCGCGCGCTGCGCCGCACCCGGCCGAGCTGCCGCTCCCAGACCAGCCGGCCGAGCAGTCGGGCGAGCCCGAAGAGACCGGCGGCGACCAGGAGGGTCAGCAGGAAGGTCACCACCGGGGACGTCAGGTCACCCCGGGAGGAGATCGCCCAGATGCCCCAGCAGACGAAGGCGAACAGTCCCCCGGCGGCGGTCCACTCGGCCCCGTTGCGCCACTGCGCCAGATACCAGCTCAGCGGACGGCTGGGGCCGGGCGAGAACCAGCCCGTCGGCTCCTCCGGCTCGACCACCGGGAACGCTTCGGTACGCGGAGCCTTCGGTCGGCCGACCGACGCCACTCCCCGCTGGAACCCGTCCCGTTGGGGAGGAACCACCGGGCCGGAGTCCTTCGGCACCTCGACGGTCCGCTCCGCCCACGGCTGTGTCTGGTCTGACATCTCATTTCCTCCCTGACGCCGGCCCTGCGGATCGGTCTGTCCCTTCCGAGGGTAGCCAGCGCGTACCGCAGGCACCGCGCGCGCATCCCCCGGTGCGGTACCGTCGGCGGATGGCGGACACCGAGCGTCGGCGACGGCGCCTGCGTCACCCGACGGGACACGACCGGGAGCAGGCGGACGGTTCGGCGACGACCGCCGGGACGCACGACGCGACACCCGCCCCGGGCCGCCGTGGCGGCCCGGAGGAGCGCGACGGCGACCGGGGCCTGCGTGGCCTGGTCGGCTCGGGCACCTCGCAGGTCGGCATCGCGGCGGCGCTGCGGGCGCGGGACGCCAGCCGACCCACCGAGCAGGACGTGGCCGAGGCGGAGGCCCGACTGGTGCTGGTGCGACGCAACTGGGTGCCCCGCGACGAGCTGCCCCGCTCCGGTCGCTGACCCGTCACCGGCGGGCCGGTCCGCCCACCCCGAAGTGGTCCGCCCATCCGGCCCACCGGGCCACACGCCTCAGGGCAAGTCGGGCAGCTTGCCGGAGGTCTCGTACGCGGAGACCTGGGCGATCCGGCGGGCGTGCCGCTCGTTGCCGGAGAAGGGCGTACCGAGGAACGCCTCCACGATCGCCGTGGCCTCGTCCAGCGTGTGCTGCCGGGCACCGACCGCGACCACGTTGGCGTCGTTGTGCTGCCGCGCCAACTGCGCGGTGTCGATGTTCCAGGCGAGCGCCGCCCGTACCCCGGCGATCTTGTTCGCGGCGATCTGCTCGCCGTTGCCCGAGCCGCCGATGACCACCCCGAGGCTGCCCGGGTCCCGCACCACCCGGTCTCCGGTGTGCAGGCAGAACGCGGGGTAGTCGTCGTCGGGGTCGAAGGCGTGCGGGCCGACGTCGACCAGCTCGTAGCCCTGCGTGGCCAGGTGACTGGCGAGGTGCACCTTCAACTCGAAACCGGCGTGGTCGGATCCCAGGTAGACGCGCATACCGCGCAGTCTGTCAGGCCGGTTTCCGCGGTGTCGCCGAGGGCGGCACCGCGGAGCCGGTTCGTCACATCACCGGGTGCGGGTACCGGTCAGCGGGACAGCTCCGCCACCACCAGGCCGCCCCGGGCCTTCGGGGTGAACCAGGTGCTCTTGCGGGGCATCTTCTCCCGGGCCAGGTTGACCGCCACGAAGTCGTCCACGGTCACCGGCGCGATCAGGACGGCGAGTTCGGCGCGGCCCGCGTCCACCTCCCCGGTCAGCCAGCTCGCCGGGTAGTCGCCGCCGACGTAGGTGATCCGCTTGTCGCCCGGGTCGAGCCCGAGGGCGTCCCGCAGCAGCAGCCGCTCGACCAGCGCGTGGTCGAGGTTCTCCAGCCGTCCCTGCTCGTCGTGGGGCAGGGTGACCGCGTACCCCTGGCCGGGGAGGCGGAGGTGCACGGTGCCGCCGGCCGCCGGGACCTCCACCGGGCCGTCGATGGGGCTGATCTCCGCGCCCGCCGCGCGGAGTCGGTCGAGCAGCTCCTCCGGGCGGCTGGTCAGCTCGCTGACCAGCCGGTTGTAGGGCTGGATCGCCACCGAGCGGGGCGTGGTGACCACGGCCAGGAAACGCGACAGGCCACCGGTCTGGGCGGCCAGGCTGCGATGGTTGCCGTCCGCGACCACCAGTTCGCCGCCGCCCGCGAGAGCGGTCAGCTCGTCCTGCTCCGGGCCCGGCCCGACCAGCCAGATCGCGTGGGTGCGCCCGGCCTGGTCGGTGTCGGTGGCGGCGGGCACGCCGGCCGCCTCGGTGGCGGCGGCGAGCCGGGCGTGCAGCTCCTCGCCGGTACCGGTCTGCAACAGCAGCACCGGGGACAGCAGATGTCCGAGCGTCTCGGCCAGCGCGACCCGCTCCCGCACCTTGGCGATGAAGACGTCCTCGTTCCGGATCACCAGGCCCGGCTCGTCCCGACTCGTGGAGATCTGGTCGGTGTCGACCATGGCGAAGATGCCGTACGCGGGCTCCTCCCCCGCCGCACTGATCCGGTACAGGACCACCACCTGCTCGGCGGGGGTGTAGCTGCCGTCGGCCTTGGCCTCGGCGAGCCGGGCCGCCGCGTCGGGCAGGGCGTCGAGGAACGATCTGCCCAGGCTCTCCGGCGCCCGGTGGGGCATCTCGATGCCCAGGGCACTGTGCGGATTCGCCTCGATGATCGCGGTGATCTCCGCGTCGTCGGCGAACTCGTCGTAGTTCTGCGCGCCGGTGCCGCCAGTGGTGATCCAGGCCCGGGCGATCGGATGCACGACCGTCATGTGCGTTGACGCTACCGGGTCCACCTGGTGAAAGGAGGGGCCCCTGTCACCGCCGCCCGTGGCGCGGTGGTGCCTCGTCGACGCCGCGTGCCGGCCGGTCGCCCGCCCGCGCGACACCCACCACGATCGGCGGGGCCAGCAGGTCGACCAGGTGCCCGGGCAGCCCCGGTCGCCAGGACGACCAGGCGTCGGCGTCCACCGACCAGTACGACTCGCCCGGCGGCCCGGCGACCGACCGGCGAACGGGCTCACGGGTGGACGCGCGGCGGGGGTTCGCCATTCGGGATGCCTCCGGGTCGGACACGGCCCGCTACGGGCCGGCGGGAACGACACCGGATGCAACGACCACGCCGGTGCCCGGTGACGAGACCTGGCCGGCGAACGGACACCGGGTGCGGCCGGCAAAGGGCCCGGTCGTCCCCCTCGACAGGCGACGGCCGGGCCCCGACCGGGTCACTCGAAGCTGGGCTCGACGTCCCGGGAACGCTTGAGTTCGAAGAAGCCGGGGGTGCCGGCGACCAGGAGGACACCGTCCCAGAGCCGTCCGGCCGCCTCGCCCTTCGGAGCCGGGGTGACGACCGGACCGAAGAAGGCGACCGGCTTGCCGTCCGGGCCGGGAGCGTGGATCACCGGCGTGCCGACGTCGTAGCCGACCGGGTCCATGCCGGCGTGGTGGCTGGCCCGCAGCGCGTCGTCGTGGTCGGTGCTGGTGGCCGCCTCGGCCAGCGCCGGGTCCAGCCCCGCGTCGGCCAGCGCCGCGGCGATGGTGTCCGGACCCCGCTCCCCACCGAGGTGGATCCGGGTGCCGAGCGCGGTGTAGAGCTTCCGGAGCACGTCGGTGCCGTACCGCTGTTCGGCGGCGACGCAGACCCGGACCGGCCCCCAGGCGGACCGCATCAGCTCCTGGTACCGCTCGGGCATCTCCCGCCCCTCGTTGAGCACCGACAGGCTCATCACGTGGAAGCGGACGTCCACGGGACGAACCCGCTCGACCTCCAGCAGCCAGCGGGAGGTGACCCACGCCCACGGGCAGGTCGGGTCGAACCACATGTCGACGGTGACGCGTTCGGCCACGGTGATTCCCTTCGCGAACCCGGCCGCGCCGGCAGCGCGGCACCTCCCCCGATCTTCGTCTCCCGCACCGCCGCCCGGCACCGCATTCCACGGTGACCTCGGCCACCGGGCGGGACAACCTCGCCACGCGAGGCAGGGCGTCTGCATGGAAGACTCGAATCCGCTGTCGGTCCGGGCACCGGGCCGGCAAGCTGGCAGGGACGCCGTTGACAGTGGGATGGAGACAAACAGTGCCGGGAGTGCGCAACCTGACGCAGGTCGAGGCGACCGAGCGGGCCCGCCTACTCGACGTGACCGGGTACGACATCAAGCTCGACCTGTCGTCGGCGGTCCAGCCAGCCGACGGGCACACGTTCAACTCGGTGACCGAGGTCCGGTTCCGGTGCAGCGAGCCGGGTGCGAGCACCTTCATCGAGGTGGCCGCCGACGCGGTGCGGTCGGCGACGCTCAACGGCACGCCGCTGGACACCGACGGCTGGTCGGCCGAGAAGGGGCTGACGCTGCCCGATCTGGCCGCCGAGAACACCCTCGTGGTGAACGCCGACTTCGCGTACTCGACGAGCGGGCAGGGCCTGCACCGCACGGCCGACCCGGTGGACGGTGAGACGTACCTCTACAGCCAGTTCGAGACGGCCGACGCGCAGCGCGTCTTCGCCTGCTTCGACCAGCCCGACCTGAAGAGCGTCTACACCTGGCACGCCACCGTCCCGGAGCACTGGCGGGTGGTCTCCAACATGCCGGTCGAGCGGGAGGAGCCGGCCGCCGAGGGGTGCAAGACCGTCCACTTCGTCGAGTCGGCGCGGATGAGCACCTACATCACCGCGCTCTGCGCCGGCCCGTACCACGAGGTGCGGGACAGCCACGACGGCATCGACCTGGGCCTCTTCGTCCGGGCGTCGATGGCGCAGTACCTCGACGCCGACGACCTGTTCCTCGTCACCAAGCAGGGCTTCGACTTCTTCCACGAGCAGTTCGGCGTGCGGTACCCGCTGCCGAAGTACGACCAGCTCTGGGTGCCCGACTTCAACGCCGGGGCGATGGAGAACTTCGGTTGCGTCACGCACGCCGAGTCGCACTACATCTTCCGCTCGCAGGTCACCGACTTCGAGTACGAGCAGCGCGCCAACACGATCCTGCACGAGATGGCGCACATGTGGTTCGGCGACCTGGTCACCATGCGCTGGTGGAACGACCTGTGGCTGAACGAGTCGTTCGCCGAGTGGGCGAGCCACTGGTGCAACACCCACGCCACCCGGTTCACCGACGCCTGGACGACCTTCCTCTCCGTCCGCAAGAACTGGGGCTACCGGCAGGATCAGCTCTCCTCCACCCACCCGGTCTACTGTGAGATGCCGGACCTGGAGGCGGTCGAGGTCAACTTCGACGGCATCACGTACGCCAAGGGCGCGAGCGTGCTCAAGCAGCTCGTCGCGTACGTCGGGATGGAGCCGTTCCTGGCCGGTCTGCGCAGCTACTTCGGCAAGCACGCCTGGGGCAACGCCACCTTCGACGACCTGCTCTCCGAGTTGGAGTCGGCCTCCGGCCGCGAACTGCGCAAGTTCGCCGCGCAGTGGCTGGAGACCGCCCAGGTCAACACTCTGCGTCCCGAGGTCGCCATCGGCGCCGACGGCAGCTACGAGCGGGTGGTCGTGCGCCAAGAGGCCCCGGCCGAATACCCGACGCTGCGTACCCACCGGATCGGGGTCGGCCTCTACGACCTGACCGACGGCCGGCTGGTGCGCCGGGACCGGATCGAGGTCGACGTGACCGGCGAGCGGACCGAACTCACCGCGCTGCACGGCAAGCCGGCCGCCGACGTGCTGCTGCTCAACGACGACGACCTCACCTACGCCAAGCTCCGCCTCGACGAGCGGTCCATGTCCACCGTGGTCCAGCACATCGCCGGGTTCGAGTCGTCGCTGGCCCGAGCGCTGTGCTGGACCGCCGCGTGGGACATGGTCCGGGACGCGGAACTCACCGCCCGCGACTACGTGGCGCTGGCACTCGCCGGGCTGCCCGCCGAGACCGACATCAACCTGGTCACCGCGACGCTGCGCCAGGCGGTCAGCACGCTGGTCTTCTACGCCGACCCGGCCTGGGCCCCGACCGGCTGGGCGGAGCTGGCCCGCACCGCGAAGACGGCGATGCAGGCCGCCGAGCCGGGCAGCGGCTTCCAGCTCGCCTGGGCGCGGACGTACGTTTCGGCGGCCCGCTCCGCGGAGGACCTGGCCACCCTGCGTGGCTGGCTGGACGGGTCGAACGTGCCGACCGGCCTCACCATCGACACCGAGCTGCGCTGGTCGCTGCTCCAGTCGCTGGTCGCCAACGGCCGCGCCGGCACCACCGAGATCGAGGCCGAGCTGGCCCGCGACAAGACCGCCAGCGGCGAGCGGGAGGCCGCGTACGCGCACGCACTGGTGCCGACGCCGGAGAACAAGGCCGCGGTCTGGGCTCAGCTCACCGGCGCGGAGGCGCTGCCGAACTGGCGTAACCGGGCGCTGTTGCAGGGCTTCGCGCACCCGACGCAGGTGGAACTGGTCGCGCCCTACCGGGAGCGGTACTTCGCCACCGTGGCGCAGGTCTGGGCCAACCGGGACAGCGAGCCGGCGCAGGAGTTCACCCAGCTGGCGTACCCGGCGTACCTGGTCTCGGAGGACACCGTGGCCGCGACCGACGCGTGGCTGGCCGGCGAGGGACACCCGGCCCCGCTGCGCCGGCTGGTCGCCGAGGGGCGCGACGGCGTGGTCCGGGCGCTGAAGGCCCGCGCGAGGGACGCCCGGAGCGCCTGACGAACACCGACGAACCGGGGCCGGATGACCCTGACCCCGCCCGCCTGGCCCCGCTGGGTCGGCGAACCCGCAGACACCGACACCCGGCCCGCCGAGCGGCGGACCGGGTGTCGTCGTGTAGGAGGTGGCTCAGCCCTTGCCGGCGTGCGTGGCGAGCTGGTCGAGACCGTTGATGATCCCGCCGGCCAGGTCACCGCCGCCGAAGGCCGCGACCATGGAGAGCGCGGCGAGCTTGGCGTACGTGTCGGGGATGCGCTTGCGGGCCTGCTTGCCGGTGACGACCTCCAGCCGACGCTGGTTGGGCGACACGGCGATCAGGACCGAACGCTCCGGCTCGGCGAGCTGCCGGTGCAGCCGCTCGGCGTGCTCGCGGATCGGCTCGTCGAGCCCACCGACGAAGACCGAGAAGACCAGCCCGGTGCCCTGGTCGGCCAGACGCAGCGCCTCGTCGATGCGGAGCAGCTGACGGGTGGTGAAGGGGCCGTCCAGCACCTCGGGCGGGTTGCCCGCCTCGACCTGCTTCTCACCAACGGTCACTTGCGCCTCCGGTTACCCCGACCGGCGCCTCGATGCCGGCCTGCTCCTGCTTGCGGCTGCTCAACGCGGGGGCCTGCGCGCCCGCGGCCAACGCCGTGCCGGCCGAGTCGGCCAGCTGCTCGGGCCGGCCGAGGAACCAGACCGGCGTGAAGTCGAAGGGCCGGCCCGGCCGGTAGCGCTTGGCACCACCACGGCCGCCGCGACCACCACTGGCGAGGGCCAACCCGGCGATCACCAGCGTCGCCACCGCCGGGATGCCGACGAAGACCAGCAACGTCTCGGTAACAGACAATCCCAACGCCCCCAGGCGGTAAGAGAGACCAGATCCACCGGGCCGGATCGGGCGTCATGGTGTCGCCCCTCCGACCCCGCTGCTGTTCACGTTAGCGGAGCCGACGGCCCGCCATATCGCGGGGTGGCGATGATCCCACCCGCCGTCGGCCCGTTCGACCTCGGCGGCAGCGGCCAACAGCCGCGCGTCGTCGCCGTACCGACCGGTGAGTAGGACGCCCACCGGGAGACCCTCGGCGGTACGACCGACCGGAAGCGAGACGGACGGTTGGCCGGTCAGGTTGAAAACGGCGCAGTACGGCGAGAACCGTCGCTGCCGGTCGAAGTCCTCCGCCGGGTCGACGCCGGAGTGGAACCAGCCGACCGGCGCCTGCGCCGTGGCCACGGTCGGGCAGAGCAGCAGGTCGACCCCGGCGGTCCGCTGGGCGCCGAGGCGGACCAGCGCCTGGAGTTCGGCGAGGGTGCCGGTCAGGGCGGCGGCGGAGATCCGGCTGCCCCGCTCGCGCATCAGCCGGGTCAGCGGCAGCAGGTCGCCCTCCCGCTCCGGGGGGACCGGGGCGAGCGACAGTACGTACCAGAGGGTCTCGAAGAGCGGCCAGCACTCCGGGCCGAGCGGCGGTTCCACCTCGACCACCTCGTGCCCGGCCCCGGCGAGCAGCGCGGCGGCCCGGTCGACGGCGGCCACGCAGTCCGGGTGGACCGGGCCGTCGACGAGCATGGGCCGGGTGAACCGGCCCACCCGCAGCCGGCCGGGCTCGGCCCGACGTGCCGCGCCCAGGTGACCGCCGGGCGGCGGCGCGGGTGGCAGGTAGGGCTCGCCCGGCACCGGTACGGCCATGACGTCCAGCAGGGCGGCGACGTCGGCGACGGTCCGGCCGATCGGGCCGTTGGTGGGCAGCCCGAACGCGCCGGATCCGAGCGGACCGCCGGAGACCAGGCCCCGGCTCGGTTTGTGGCCGACCAGGCCGCACAGGGCGGCCGGGATCCGCACCGAACCGCCCCCGTCGGAGCCCTGGGCGACCGGCACCAGCCCGGCGGCGACCGCCGCCGCCGCGCCACCGGAGGACCCACCCGCCGTGTACGCCAGATCCCACGGGTTCCGGGCCGGCGGCGCGACCAGGCCCTCCGAGTAGAGCGAGCAGCCCAGTTCCGAGGTGGTGGTCTTGCCGAGGCTGACCAGCCCCGCGGCCCGCAGGTGCCGCACCACGTCGGCGTCGACGGTGGGCACGAAGTCGGCGAAGGCGGCCGAGCCGAACGTGGTCCGTACCCCGGCGGTGAGGGTCAGGTCCTTCACCGCCGTCGGCACGCCGTGCAGCGCCCCGCGCTCGGCGGCCGGCACCGCGTCGGCGGCACGGGCCGCCCGGCGCGCCTCCTCCTGGGTGACGGTGACGAACGCCCCGACGGTGTCGCCCAGCGCCGCCACTCGGGCAAGGTGGTGCTCGACCAGCTCGACGCTGGAAAGCTCGCCCCGGGCGACGGCGGCGGCCTGCTCCAACGCGTTCAGGTCGTGCGGCTCGGCCATGACCCCATCCTGCCCCGCTGGGAGTGGTCGCAGTGGTCGGGGTGGTTGCAGGGGCGGTTGCAGGGGACCCCTGCTACCACCCCGGCGGGAGCCGGTCACATGGCGGTGCGGGCCGACCAGAGTTCCGGGAAGACCACCCGTTCCATGCTGCGACGCAGCCAGGACAGCCCGGCCGAGCCGCCGCTGCCCACCTTGGCGCCCATGGCGCGCTGCACTGCCTTGAGGTGCTGGTACCGCCAGTCGCCGAACTCCTCGGCAACCGTGGTGAGCGCCTCGCCGAGCAGCCAGAGATGGTTGTCGGGCCCGGCGTCGGCGTAGACGTGCACCCAGGCCGACTCGACCAGCGGGTGCGACTCGTGCTCGACGGTCACGTCCCGGTCGAGCAGGTCGGCCGGCAGGTCGAACCCGTGCCGGGCGAGCAGGGCGATCACGTCGTCCCACACGCTCGGCGCGTCGAGCCCGGCGCGCAGTTGCGCGTACACCTCGGTCTGCCGCCGGAACGGGCGGATCAGCGCCGCGTTGCGGAGCCCGAGCAGGAACTCCAACTCCCGGTATTTCGCCGACTGGAACCCGGAGCCCTCGCCGAGCAGGTCGCGGAACCGGTTGAAGTCGGCCGGCGTCATCCAGCGCAGGCTCTTCCAGGCGGCGTTGAGGCCCTCCAGGTGCAGGGCGGTACGACGCAGCGGGGCCAGCGCGTCGGCGATCCGGTCGGCGCGGAGCAGCCGCTGGGTCTCCCGCAGTTCGTGGCAGGTCAACCCGAAGTACAACTCCATGATCTGGCTGACCATCAGGAAGGACATCTCGCCCGGGTCGTCGCTGAGCGGCTGTTGCAGGGTGTGCAGCGTGCTGGCGTGCACGTACGCGTCGTACGGCACTTGGTCGGTGAACTCCAGCGTCGGGCTGCCCCCGTTGCGGACCGCCCGAGCCGCACGCTGTCGCGGGGTCAGCGGGCGCACCGTCGCGGTCAGGGTGGGTGCCCGCAGGTCCGTCTTCTCCACCTGTGTCTCCCTCCGTGAGCCGGTCAACTCATGATCTCGCGGGTGGAACGTCTGATGGAATGCCGGAACGACGGTCCTTGCCCTTGGCTGCCTGTCGGGGCGAAGGTGGAAACCTCGGAGAACTTCAGGAAAGGAAGGTTCAGCGTGGACGACATGGACTGGGCACTGCTGCGGGAGTTGCAGGCCGACGCGCGCCTGTCGTTCAGCGAACTCTCCCGCCGCGTCCACCTCTCCCCACCGGCGGTGGCGGAGCGGGTACGCCGGCTGGAGGAGTCCGGGGTGATCACCGGATACCACGCCCACGTGGACCTCGCCCGGGCCGGCCGGAGCGTCTTGGCCCTGATCAGGATGTCCTGCTACGGCCCCCGGTGCATCCTGCACGACCCGACGGTCACCGACTGGCCGGAGATCCTGGAGATCCACCGGATCACCGGGGACGCGTGCAGCATGCTCAAGGTCGCGGCCGGCTCGATCGACGAGTTCGAGTCGGTGATCGACCGCCTCGCCCCGTACGGCCAGCCGTCCAGCACCATGGTCCTCTCCACCCCGCTGGGCTGGCAGCCGGTCACCCCCCTCACGTCGGAGCCGACCGACCGTCCGGAGCCACCCGGCCGACGCCGCTGATCCAGCCCGCCCGGCCGTCGCCGCTGATCCAGCCGGCGCGGGCCGCCCCGGGGAGGCTGCGGGGTCGGGTAGCGGCGGGGTCGGGTAGCGGCGGGGTCGGGTTTGCCTCTCCGGCAGCGGGAATGCAGGGCGGGTCGCCCAGCGCACCACCGGTGCCGGGAAGGGGAGGATCATGCGGGGTCACGGACCCGGCCGCGCCGTGTCGACGGCGTTGGTCATGATCGCACTGGTCGGGGTCTTCGTCCTGGCCGCGCGGGCCCCCGCCCACGCGGGGGAGAACGTCTTCGTCGAGGTCCGGCCGAGCACCGTCCAGGCCGGCAGCCGGGTGGACCTCCGGGCCAGTTGCGACCGGAACAACGACCGGCAGGCGGAGGCGACGTCCGACGCCTTCGGCCGGGTGGTGCTCCGCCCGCACGACGAGCGATGGGGCGGCGGCGACCCGAACGGCAACGGATCCGACCCCAACGGCAACCGGGCCGACAGCGGCTTCCTCACCGGCGCGGTGACCATTCCGCCCGGCACCGATCCGGGTGACTACCCGGTGGAGTTGCGCTGCCCGAACGGCAACCGGGCGAGCACCGTGCTGACCGTGCTGAACATGACCCAGCCGAGCAAGGGACCGGCGACCGGCAGCGGGGGGACCTCCAGCGGCCGGGGAGCGGGATCGTTGCTGCTCGTCGGCGGTCTGGTGACCGCCGCCGTCGTGGCCGGGCTGGGCCTGTTCGGCAGCCGCCGTCGGCCCGGGAGCCCCTGACCGGGGTACGCCATGGCCGGCTCACGCCAGCGCGACCCGCGCCGGGACCGCCGGACGACCCGGCGGTGGGCTTCCGCTCGCGCCGTCGGGCACCGCGAACGCACCCTCGGACACCACGAACGCGCTGTCGGGCACCGCGAACCCGCCGTCGGGCACCGCGAATCCGACTCACCGCGACGGATCGCCCCGGGGAGACTGTTCGCCCTGCTCGGGCACGGCGCGGTCGGACTGGTCCGCGCCCTGTGGTGGTCGCTCGTCCTTCTCGGGCGCGGACTGCGACACGACGGCGTCCTGCTGCGGCACGGCGGCGTAGCCCTCGGCCAGGCCGGCGTCGGGCTCGGTCGCGGCCTGGGACGCGGGCTGCGCCGGTTCCGGGGGGTGGCGGCCGAGGCGAGCCGGGCGGGGCTGCTGGTCGTCGATCCGACCGCCCGGCGGCAGCCGGTCGACCCGCGACGGACGATGCCCACCCGCCGCTGGGCGGGCCGGCGAGCGGGGCGCTCAGGTCCGGGAGCCCCGGTGCTGGTGGTCGCCACGCTGATGGTGCTGATCATGGCGATGCTCGGGGTCGAGCAGGTCACCGGGACCAGCCTGCTACCGGACCGGCTCGGTGCCGGCCTGCGTCCCCCGCCCCGGAGCTTCCCGGTGCTGCCGGAGAGCCCGCCGGTGGAGATCGAGATCCAGGCGCTGGACCTGCGCGCGCCCGTCCATCACGTCGGGCTCGCCGCCGACGGGACGATCGGCGTACCGGACGAGAAGCGTGCCCACGAGGCCGCCTGGTACGACCAAGGCCCGACCCCGGGGCAGTACGGTCCGGCGGTGATCGTCGGCCACGTGGACACCTCGACCGGGCCGGCGGTCTTCCACGACCTGAAGCGGCTGCGGTCCGGCGACCGGATCGAGGTCGACCGGTCCGACCGGTCGGTGGCGGTCTTCGAGGTGCACGCGGTGGAGCGGTTCGACAAGGAGCGACTGCCGGTGGACGAGGTCTTCGGCGACTTCAGCCGCCCGAACCTGCGACTGATCACCTGCGGCGGCCGCTGGGTGGGCGGCGCGACCGGCTATGCCGACAACGTGGTCGTCTTCGCCTCGCTGGTCCAGGCCCGCCGACCCTGACCTCGGCGAGACCTGACCACCCGTCAACCACCCGCACACGGTGCCCACCGCCCGGACCACGTCGGGGTTCCGGGCAGCCCGGCCCGCGCAGGGATCAAGCCTGACCGCCCGGACCACGTCGGGGTTCCGGGCCGCCCGGCCCGCGCAGGGATCAAGCCTGACCGCCCGGAGCGGGTCGGGCTGCCCGGAACCCCCAACGACGTCGACCAGTGTCAGGCCGCCTCGGCGATCGGCTCGGACTCCCGCAGGTCGAGCCAGTCCGCCCAGCGCGGGTCGGGCGCACGGTGGCCGAGCACCCGCCACGCCGTGCCCTTGGGGGCCACCGGCATGGTGTGCAGTCGCCACCCCATCTCCGCCGGGGTCTTGTCGCCCTTCGTGTGGTTGCAGCGGGCACAGGCGGCGACCACGTTCTCCCAGGCGTGCCGGCCACCCCGACTGCGGGGGAAGACGTGGTCGATGGTCTCGGCGGGCCCCCGGCAGTACGCGCACCGCCACCCGTCCCGGGCGAAGATCGCGCGTCGGGAGAGCCCGACGTGGGTGCGGTACGGCACCCGGACGAATCGGGTGAGGCGGACCACCGAGGGGACCGGCAGCGCGTCGAAGGCGCTGTGCAGGACACCGTCACCGTCGGCCACGCAGACGGCCTTGGCCGTGAGCACCAGGATCGCCGCCCGCCGCACCGACACGACACACAACGGCTCGTAGGTGGCGTTGAGGACCAACGCGCCGGAGCCTATTGCGGGTCGTATGTCAGGCATCGTGCTCACCCTCCGGGTCTAGCCGCGTCGCGTCCTCGCGGCCGACCGCGGGCAAAACGAGCCCAGCCGCGGTCGACGCCGGAAGGATCACCGACGTTCCGTGCGCCAATCGTCCCTGATCGGACCCCGGATTGCACGTACTAATCCGGGGTCCCTCGTGAAGCTTTTTTCGACTGTGCAACGATGACCGGTTCGCGGCGGTTGATCATCGGCGTCGTCCGGGAAACCCGGACGGGCCGGCCGAGGGGCGGGGTGGCCTGCGCACCCGGCGCAGCGTGCGGTACGAAGACAGGCGTGACTGCTGCCCCGCCGACACCGCCGCCCGCGGAGACCCCGCAGCCGGAGCTGAGCCCCGACTGCCTCTCCGACGCGCTCTGCAAGAACGTCTACGACCTGACCGGCTCCACCTGGTTCGCCGAGGGCAGCTACTGGATCCTGCTCAAGCCGTTGCGGATCGTGCTGATCCTCCTGCTCGCCGTCGCCGCCCGCTTCCTGCTGCAACGGGCGATCAAGCGGCTGGTCCGGAGCACCACGGACGCGGCGGTGCCGACCCTGCTGAAGCCGTTGCGGGAGCGGATCCCCACCGCGGCCACCGCGCCCGGGGAGTTCGTGCCCGAGCGGCGCCGGCAGCGGGCCGAGGCGATCGGGTCGGTGCTGAGCAGCCTGGTCACCGCGTTCGTCTTCGGCATCGCCCTGTTGATGATCCTCCGGGAGTTCAGCTTCGACCTGGCCCCCCTGCTGGCCAGCGCCGGCATCGTCGGCGTGGCGCTGGGCTTCGGCGCGCAGAGCCTGGTCAAGGACCTGATCGCCGGGCTGTTCATGCTGCTGGAGGACCAGTACGGCGTGGGCGACACGGTGGACGTGGGCGAGGCGACCGGAGTGGTCGAGTCGGTGGGCCTGCGGGTCACCACGGTCCGTGACGCCCGGGGGGTGCTCTGGTACATCCGCAACGGCGAGATCATCCGGGTCGGCAACAAGAGCCAGGGGTGGGCCTTGGTCGTCGTCGACCTGCCGATCGGTTTCGCCAGCACCGAGGAGGCGACGGCGGTGCTGCGGACCGCGGCGGCGTCGGTGGCGCTCGACCCGGACCTGGCCCCGCAGATCGTGGAGCCGCCGGAGGTGCTCGGCGTGGAGCAGGTGACCATCGACGGTGCGGTGATCCGTACGGTGGTGAAGACGAGCGCGGAGGGACAGTTCGCGGTCGGTCGGGAGTTGCGCCGGCGGTTGGCCGAGGGCCTGGAGAACTCGGGCATCACCGCCAAGATCGCTGCGGCCCGCTTCTACCCCGGCATCCCCACGCCCGGGCCGGCCACCGTCTGACCTGCGGCCGGGCCGGCCACCGTCTGACCTGCGGCCGGGCCGACCACCTTCGACTGACCTGCGGCTCGTTCCGGTCGACCGGCCAGAGTCGAGGGGCCGACGACGGAGGGGTCGCGATCCGCAAGGCCCCTCGGGTATCGTCCGTTCGTTCAGTCGGAGATGCGACGATCAATCCGTTCACCCTAGCCAGCCTTCAGACGATCGGGCAGAATCCGGGAACGAGCTCCTCCGGAGCGTGATCACGTCCTCGCTGCTCCGTTGATCTGACGACGATTCCCGGCCTGACCACCACGAGTGGCACCGTCGGGGACGATGGAGGCCACGGTGTCCGACGAGCGACCCCTCCACGAAGGTCCGGCCACCTTCGGTGAAGTGTTCGCCCAGCGCGAGTACCGGGCGGTCCTGACGGCCACCACCCTCTCCTGGATCGGCGACTACATCGCGAAGGCCGCGGTGACCGTCCTGGTCTACCGGGAGACCGAGTCGGTGGCCCTGTCGGCGGCGGCGTTCGCGGTGAGCTACCTGCCGTGGCTGATCGGTGGCCCGCTGCTGTCCACCGTGGCCGACCGGTGTCGGTACCGGGCGGTGATGGTCAATTCCGATCTGTTCCGGATGGTGCTGGTCGCGCTGGTCGCCGTGCCGAACCTGCCGGTGTGGGCGATCCTCGGCCTCCTCTTCGCCACCACGCTGGCCAACCCACCGAGCCAGGCCGCGCGCTCCGCGCTCATGCCGGTGATCCTCAGCGGCGACCGGCTGGTGGTCGGTCTCTCCCTGAACAGCAGCGTCGGGCAGGCCGCCCAGGTGACCGGCTACCTGGTCGGCGCCGCCATCGCCACAGCCAGCCCCACGTCCGCGCTGCTGGTCAACGCGGCCAGTTTCGGCGCGTCCGCGTTGATCGTGCGGTTCGGGATCAGCGACCACCCCCGGGTGCACACCGGTGAGCCGCGGGCGTCCCTGCTCCGGGAGACCGGGGCGGGCTTCCGGATGGTCTTCGGCACCCCGGTGCTGCGGTCGATCGCCGTGCTGGTGTTCAGTTCGATGCTCTTCTCCATCGTCCCCGAGGGGTTGGCCGGGGCCTGGGCCGGTGAGCGCTCGGGCGAGGGCGTGGACGCCGCCGCCACCCAGGCCGTGATCATGGCCGCCGCTCCGGTCGGGTTCATCCTCGGCGGCCTGATCATCGGACGGGCCGTCCGGCCCGCCCGCCGGGTCGCCCTGATCCGTCCGTTCGCCGTGCTGGCCCCCCTGGTGCTGGTGCCGGCCCTGCTCGACCCACCGCCGGCCGTGGTGGCGGTGCTCGTCGCGGTCTGCGGCTTCTCGGTGGCCGGGCTGCTGCCGGTCGCCAACGGGCTCTTCGTCCGAGCCCTGCCCGACGGCTACCGCGCCCGGGCGTTCGGCGTGATGGCGACCGGCATGCAGGTGATCCAGGGCTTCGCGGTGATCGTCACCGGGTTGCTCGCCGAGCGGTTCTCGATTCCCGGGGTGGTCGGCCTGTGGAGCGCGGCCGGCGTGCTCCTGATGCTCGTGGTGGTGGCCCGCTGGCCGAGCGCCGCCACCTTCGACGCCGCCATCGCCGCAGCGAAGGCACCCAGCGCGCGGCCCCGCGTCGAGTCGTCGCCGTCGGGGACCGCCGACGCCCCCGCCGAGGCGACGGGGCGCGGTGCCGCGGTGGCCGGCGAGGGGGCCCGTGACGAGAGCCCGGTGACGGGTCGGCGGGCGGCTGCCGGCGGCACGGCCACGCTGTGACCTGACGGCGTGCCGCCGCCCGGAGCCGGGACTCGATCACGTCCCGGGTGAAGGCGTCGGGCACGGAGTGCCGAAGAAGGCGTACCCGCACCCTGTGACGGAGCCCGCACCACGGCGCGGGCGGCCGTACCCGCCGGGTCCGGCGGCACCTGGCAGGATGGAACGGTGAGTGCCGCAGGTGACGCCGACCGGGACCAGATGACCCTCTTCGAGGCGGTCGGGGGTGAGCCGACCTTCCGCCGGCTGGTCGACGAGTTCTACGCCGGGATCGCCGACGATCCGCTGCTGCGCCCGATGTACCCGGAGGAGGACCTCGCCCCCGCCGCGGACCGGATGACGCTCTTCCTGATGCAGTACTGGGGCGGGCCGAACACCTACTCCGCCCAGCGCGGGCACCCGCGACTGCGGATGCGGCACGCCCCGTTCCGGATCGGGCCCGCCGAGCGGGACGCCTGGCTGCGGCACATGCGTCGGGCAGTCGACTCCCTCGACCTGCCGCCGGACGTGGCCACGGTGCTCTGGGACTACCTGGAGCGGGCGGCGTACTTCATGGTCAACGTGATGGAGGACCCGGCCGCACGCTGACCCCGGGGCCGCTCCCGGCTCCGGGCAGGACAGCCCGCCCGGGCGCAGACCCGGGTGAGCGAAACCGTCAGCGGCCGGCCGGGGATCCCGGCCGGCGTCGCCGACGACGTCATCGCCTCAGAGCAGGGCACCCTCGTCGTGCAGCCAGTCGACGAAGTTCGTCGCGACCGCCGCACCGCAGTCGAGCAGCTCGACCAGGAGCGCGTCGTGCGTCCCCGCGCCGAGCGGCACCTGCAGCTCGGCGTAGATCGGCAACTGCCCACGCTCGGTCGGGTCGCCGATGTACGCCTTGCAGAACCGTCGCGTGTGGTTCCATTCGTTGACCACCCGGTAGGCCCGGTCGGCCCAGTCCGGCGGAACGGTCGCGTGTGGACGGGCCCGCATGACCAGGATCTCGTCCTCCGGCCCCTCCAGGGTGACCAGCACCGCGTGCCGTTCCCACATGGCCAGCAGGTTGCCGTCGCCGTCCGCCAGGTAGCGGACATCCAACAGGTCGAGCGCGTCGCAGACCCGACCGAGGGTCACCGGGGCGACGGCGGCCGACATCTCCTTGCGTACCGGCCGGTCAGCGGCGGGGAGACAGTCGTCCCCCGGCTCGCGTGGCGCCGGCGGTCCGACCCGGACACTGCCCTCCACTGTGATCCCACTCCGACTGTCCGGCTCGCCACCACTGGCGTGGCCGGGGCGCCATGACCACCACGGCATCACTCGCGCACCTCACTCCCCAGCGGATCCGGACGCCTACCGTGCGTTGGATCCGAGGATGGACGGTACCCGGACAGCCGGCATGAAGCATCCCCCCAACGCCAGCCCCGGGACGGAAGAAGGAATAGGGGTCATCCGTTCGGGTGATCACCCTGTGGCTTTATGGCAAGGTCTGCCACTTTCTGCGACCACGCCACTCCGTACGGCGCCACCAGGCCGGTCCAACGGTTGGCCAGCCGCACCTGTACCCCCTCGGCGACGGCGGCACCGGCCGGCCCGAGGAAGCCCATCCGGACCACCCCCTGGACCAACCGCTGGCTCACCTCTACCCGCTCCCCCGCCGCACCGGTGACCACCACCGCGACGTGGTCCAGCAGGGCGTCGCGGACCGCGCGCTGCCCGACCGCCCGCCCCGCCACGCCGTGCGTCGCGGCGGTGCGCAGAGTGCCGGCCGCCGCGTCGGCCAGCCGGCGCAGTTCCCCGGCGGGGATCGTCTCCACCACCCGACCGGTGGCCGGCGGCAGCGGCCAGCGCCACTGCGCGTCCCGCCGCACCGGCAGGGCCGTCCCGTCCCGGCCCAGCTCGGCCAGGAGATCGGCGGCGGCGACCGTCGCGTCGCCCGGTCCCGGCCCGGCGACCGTCCGGCAGACCAGCACCCCCCAGGGCAGCCGGGCCCAGAGCGCCGTCGGACCGGATCGGCCGACCGGCCGGAGCCGGACCACCGCCGCCGGGTCGAACCGGACCAGCCGGGCCAGGAACGCGCCCGCGTCGGCGACACCGGCCAGCCCGTGCCCGACCGACGCGGTGGACCCCGGCCGGCCGGCCGCCGGTGTGCCGGTCACACCGGCTCCCGTACCGGCGGCGGCGCGTAGTTCTCCAGAAAGGTCCGCTCGGCGTCGGTGAGCCGCCGCAGCCGCTTCTCCGCCAGGTCGTACGGGACCAGCACCGACCGGGCCCGGCTGGCCAGCACGTCACCGTCGTACAGCTCGTACGCGATGGTGAAGGCGGCCCGGCGGATCTCCTCCACCCAGAGCTCGATCCGGACGGTGGGGGCCGCCTCCGCGGTGGCCCGACCGAGCGCGTAGTCGACCGGGCGGACGTAGTCGATCTCGTGCCGGGCGATGACCACGCCGTCGGCGAACGAGCCGACCCCCCACGCCCGGCCGCCGGCGAACATCAACGCCACCCGTGCCTCCTCGTAGAGGGTGAGGAAGCGGGCGTTGTTGACGTGGCCGTACGCGTCCAGGTCGGACCAGCGCAGCGTGCAGTGGTAGACGAACCGGTCGCTCATGGTCAGTCGCGGGTCAGCTTGCGGTAGGTGATCCGGTGCGGGCGGGCCGCCTCGGCGCCGAGCCGGTCGATCTTGTTCTTCTCGTACGCCTCGAAGTTGCCCTCGAACCAGAACCACTTCGCCGGGTTCTCCTCGTCGCCCTCCCAGGCCAGGATGTGCGTGGCGACCCGGTCCAGGAACATCCGGTCGTGGGAGATGACCACGGCGCAGCCGGGGAACTCCAGCAGCGCGTTCTCCAGGCTGGAGAGGGTCTCCACGTCCAGGTCGTTGGTCGGCTCGTCGAGCAGGATCACGTTGCCGCCGATCTTGAGGGTCAGCGCCAGGTTGAGCCGGTTGCGCTCGCCGCCGGAGAGCACCTTGGTCGGCTTCTGCTGGTCCGGCCCCTTGAAGCCGAACGCGGCGATGTACGCCCGGGACGGCATCTCGACCTTGCCCACCATGAGGTGGTCCAGCCCGTCGGAGACGACCTCCCAGACGGTCTTGTCGCCGGCGAGGCCCTGCCGGTTCTGGTCGACGTACGACAGGGAGACGGTCTCGCCGACCCGGACCCCGCCGTCGGTCGGCTCCTCCAGCCCGACGATCGTCTTGAACAGCGTGGTCTTGCCGACGCCGTTCGGGCCGATGATGCCGACGATGCCGTTGCGCGGCAGCGAGAACGAGAGGTTGTCGATCAGCACCCGGTCGCCGAAGCCCTTGGTCAGCTTGTTCGCCTCGATGACCGTGTTGCCCAGACGCGGGCCCGGCGGGATCTGGATCTCCTCGAAGTCCAGCTTGCGAGTCTTCTCCGCCTCGGCGGCCATCTCGTCGTACCGGTCGAGCCGGGCCTTGGACTTGGTCTGCCGGGCCTTGGCGTTGGAGCGGACCCACTCCAGCTCGTCGGAGAGCCGCTTCTTCATCTTGGCGTCCCGGCGGCCCTCGACGGAGAGCCGGGCGGCCTTCTTCTCCAGGTAGGTGGAGTAGTTGCCCTCGTAACCGACGGCCCGGCCCCGGTCCAGCTCGAGGATCCAGCCGGCCACGTTGTCGAGGAAGTACCGGTCGTGGGTGATCGCCAGGACGGTGCCGGCGTACTTGGCGAGGTGCTGCTCCAGCCACTGCACGCTCTCCGCGTCCAGGTGGTTGGTGGGCTCGTCGAGCAGGAGCAGGTCGGGGGCCTCCAGCAGCAGCTTGCACAGCGCCACCCGGCGGCGCTCACCACCGGAGAGCTGGGTGACGTCGGCGTCCGGCGGCGGGCAGCGCAGCGCGTCCATCGCCAGTTCGAGCTTGGAGTCGATGTCCCACGCGTCGGCGTGGTCCAGCTCCTCCTGGAGCTTGCCCATCTCCTCCATCAGCTCGTCGGAGTAGTCGGTCGCCATCTGCTCGGCGATCTTGTTGAACCGCTCCAGCTTCGCCTTGGTCTCGGCGACCGCCTCCTCGACGTTGCCGAGCACGGTCTTGGCGTCGTTGAGCGGGGGCTCCTGGGCGAGCAGGCCGACGGTGAAGCCGGGCATCAGCCGGGCCTCCCCGTTGCTCGGCCGGTCCAGCCCAGCCATGATCTTGAGGAGGCTGGACTTACCCGCGCCGTTCGGGCCGACCACACCGATCTTGGCGCCCGGCAGGAAGCTCAGCGTCACGTTGTCGAGCACGACCTTGTCGCCGTGCGCCTTGCGCGCCTTTTCCAGGACGTAGATGTACTGGGCCACGGTGCGGGCTACCTCCGTACGTTGCGATTGGGAGCCGGCGAGCGAAGGGCGGACCGGACCGCCCGCGTGCCGCCGGCCGTCGACCGGGCGCACGCACGCCATCCTCAATCCTGACAGGTTCGCCGTGCTCCGCCCACATCACCCCGCCCCTACCGGCGCGCGCCGCCCACCCAGGTCGCCGCCGCGCCGTCAAGGAACGTCAGGCAGATCACGTCCAGGTTCGGTGGCCGCTGACCGGGGAAGTAACTGCCGCACGGGGCCCCAGACACCGCAGATACGCTCAGTACGCTCATGCGGTGGACCCGTCGTTTACCGGAGGTGGCCGATCGTGACCGTCCGTAGCTCCTTTGTCGTTGTGGCGAACCGTCTACCGGTCGACGAGGTGAGCACTCCGGAGGGACGGCAGTGGCGCCGTAGCCCGGGCGGTCTCGTCACCGCGCTGCACCCGGTCCTCGCCGAGCACCAGGGCACCTGGGTCGGCTGGGCGGGTGGCACCGGCGCCGCCCCCGAGCCGTTCGACCTGGAGGGCATCCGACTGCACCCGGTGCCGTTGAGCGCGGAGGAGCTGGAGCGCTACTACGAGGGGCAGTCCAACGCCACGATCTGGCCGCTCTACCACGACGCCGTGGAGACCCCGGCGTACAAACGGCGCTGGCGGGACGCGTACCGGCTGGTCAACGCCCGGTTCGCGGAGGCCGCGGCGGACGTGGCGGCCGAGGGCGCGACGGTCTGGGTGCAGGACTACCAGCTCCAGCTGGTCCCGGCGATGCTCCGCGAACTCCGTCCCGACCTGAAGATCGGCTTCTTCCTGCACATCCCGTTCCCGCCGATCGAGCTGTTCATGCAGATGCCGCTGCGCGCCGAGGTGCTGCGCGGCCTGCTCGGGGCGGACCTGGTCGGCTTCCAGCAGCGGCTGGCCGCGCAGAACTTCGTCCGGCTGGCCCGGCACCTGCTCGGGCTGCGCTACGAGGGCCAGATGATCCAGGTCGACGGACGCCAGGTGAAGGCCGGCGCGTTCCCGATCTCCATCGATGTCAGGGAGATGGAGCGGCTCGCCGCGGACCCGGCCATCCAGGCGCGCGCCAAGCAGATCCGGGAGGAACTGGGCAATCCGAAGACGATCATCCTGGGTGTGGACCGGCTGGACTACACCAAGGGCATCGAGCTGCGCCTCAAGGCCTTCCGGGAACTGCTTTCTGACGGAAAGCTGACAGTTCCGGACGCCGTCATGGTGCAGGTGGCCACCCCGAGCCGTGAACGCGTCGAGCACTACCAAGCACTGAGAGTGAAGGTTGAGCGCGAAGTCGGCCGGATCAACGGGGAGTACGGACGGGTCGGCGTGCCGGCGGTCCACTATCTCCACCAGTCGTACTCTCGCAGTGAGCTCGCCGCGATGTATGTTGCGGCGGACGTGATGATGGTGACCCCGCTGCGAGACGGAATGAATTTGGTGGCCAAGGAGTACGTGGCATCGCGCGCCGACCAGGGCGGCGCGCTCGTGCTCAGTGAGTTCGCCGGTGCTGCGACGGAGCTGCGCCAGGCGTTTCTGTGTAACCCGCACGACCCGGAAGCGGTCAAGGAAGCCCTGCTGAAGGCTGTGCACGTGGAGCGGACGGAGGCCCGCCGCCGCATGCGAATCATGCAACGACACCTCAGGACCCACGACGTGGGCCACTGGGCCAAGTCGTTCCTCAGCGAACTCGGCACACCCGGCGTGGAGGCTGCGTGAACACAAGCGTCACCGAGCCCGCACAGACCCACGGGGTCATCGACCCCGAACTGCGGGCGGCGATCGGCCGGATCGCCCGGGTCCCACAGCTTCTGGTCGCCTGCGACTACGACGGCACGCTCGCTCCGATCGTCGAGGATCCGAGCAAGGCCGTGCCGCTGCACGAGTCGGTGGCCGCCGTCCGGGCGCTCGCCGCACTGCCGCAGACCAGCGTCGCGGTGGTCTCCGGGCGCGCGCTGCGCGACCTGGCCGCCCTGTCCCGGCTGCCCAGCGAGGTCCACCTCGTCGGCAGTCACGGCTCGGAGTTCGACATCGGCTTCGTCGAGCGGCTCAGCCCCGAGCTGATCGCCGTGCGCACCCGGCTCCGCAACGAGCTGCGCGAGATCGCCGCCGCCCACCCGGGCGTCCGGCTGGAGCGCAAGCCGGCCAGCGTCGCGGTGCACACCAGGGGGGTGCCGCCGCAGATCGCGGCCGGCGCCATCGAGGCGGTCCGCAGCGGTCCGGCCACCTGGGACGGAGTCACGGTCACCCAGGGCAAGGAGGTCATCGAGCTGTCGGTGGTCGCCACCCACAAGGGCACCGCGATGGACCAGCTCCGCACCCAGCTCTCCGCGAGCGCGGTGCTCTTCATCGGTGACGACGTCACCGACGAGAACGCCTTCGGCAACCTGCACGGCCCCGACGTCGGCATCAAAATCGGCCCAGGTGACACGAAGGCGCACTTCCGGGTCGCCGAGCCGATCGAGGCCGCCCGGGCGCTGGCGCTGCTGCTGGAGACCCGGCGGCACTGGCTGTTCGGCGAGCGGGCGGTGCCGATCGAGCGGCACTCGATGCTCGCCAACGGGCGGACCGTCGCCCTGCTCACCCCGGAAGCCAAGATCACCTGGCTCTGCCACCCCAAGCCGGACTCGGCGGCCATCTTCGCCGATCTGGTCGGCGGCAGCCCGGCCGGGCACTTCAGCGTCGCCCCCGAGCGGGGCGGCATCCCGCTGGGGCAGCGCTACCGCAACGGCACCATGACGGTGGAGACCCGCTGGTCCGGACTGACCGTGACCGACTGGCTCGACCGGCCGTCCAGCGACCACGTGCCGAGCGAGTCGACCATGGTCTCCGGCGACTCGACCCTGATCCGGGTGCTCACCGGATCGGGCCGGGTGAAGCTGGAATTCGCCCCCCGGCCGGAGTTCGGTCAGGTGGCGGTGCAGCTCCAGCCGCTCGGTGACGGGCTGCTGGTGCTCGGTTCCAACGAGCCGGTGTCGCTCTACTCCCCGGGCGTGCGGTGGCAGGTGTCCAACGACGGCGGGTACGAGACCGCCAAGGCGGTGGTCGACCTCTCCGCCGCCGGTGGGCAGGTCACGTGCGAGCTGCGCTTCGGCACGCACAGCCTGGAGCACCACCGGCTCCCGGTGCACGAGCGGCAGGTCACCGCCGAGCAGCCGTGGAAGGATTGGGTGTCCTCGCTGCGCCTGCCGCAGACCGCCCGTGACCTGGTCGCCCGCAGCGCGCTGACGCTGCGGGGGCTCTGCCACGAGGCGACCGGCTCGATCCTCGCGGCGGCGACCACCTCGCTCCCCGAGGAGCTGGGCGGCGTCCGGAACTGGGACTACCGGTACTGCTGGCTCCGGGACGCGGCGATGACCGCACGGGTGCTGGTCGACCTCGGCTCGCTGGAGGAGGCCGAGGCGCTGCTGCGCTGGGTGGACGGCTGCGTCGAGCGCACCGGCGGGCACCCGGAGCGGCTGCACCCGCTCTACACCGTCGACGGGTACGAGCTGGGCGCCGAGGCGGTCATCGACACCCTTCCCGGCTACGCCGGCTCCCGGCCGGTGCGGGTCGGCAACCTCGCCAACCACCAGCTCCAGCTGGACGTGTTCGGCCCGATCGCCGACCTCATCTCCGGGGTGGCCGACGCCCGGGGCTCGGTGCGCGAGACCGAGTGGCGGGTGCTGGAGAACATGGTCGAGGCGGTCCGCCGCCGCTGGCACGAGCCCGACCACGGCATCTGGGAGGCGCGCCTTCCGCCGCGCCACCACATCTTCTCCAAGGTGATGTGCTGGATGACCGTCGACCGGGCGCTGCACGTGGTCCGGCGGCACGGCGACGGCGACCGGCCGGAGTGGGTGGAGCTGCGCGAGCGGATCGGCGCGAACGTGCTGGAGCACGGCTGGCACTCCGGCGTCGAGGCGTACAGCGTGGCGTACGGGGACGAGGACATGGACGCCTCGTCGCTCTGGATCGGCCTGTCCGGGCTGCTCCCCGGCGACGACCCGCGCTTCCTCTCCACCGTCCTCAAGATCGAGGCGGACCTGCGCAGCGGCCCGGTCGTCTACCGGTACCACTGGGACGACGGCCTGCCCGGCCGGGAGGGCGGCTTCCACATCTGCACGGCGTGGCTGATCGAGGCGTACCTGCGCACCGGTCGACGCACCGACGCGGAGGAGCTGTTCCACCAGATGATCGACACGGCGGGGCCGACCGGCCTGCTCCCCGAGCAGTACGATCCGCTCGCCGAGCGCGGGCTGGGCAACCACCCGCAGGCGTACAGCCACCTCGGGCTGATCCGCTGTGCCCTGCTGCTGGACAACATGCTCAAGGTCTGACCCGGCACGACAACGGCGGCGGGGGACTCCGGTCCCCCGCCGCCGTTCGTCTACGCCCCCGTGGTCGACTCCGCGCCACCGCGACCACGCCGACACCCCCAAATATGCGACACCCCCACCTGTTTCGCCGATCCGGGGGTGCCGCACGGCTGGGACACCCCCGGATCGGCGAGACCGCGGCCCGAAGCCGAGCCGCGGATCGGCGAGACCGCGGCCCGAAGCCGAGCCGGCGGGGCCGGGCCGGGGTCACGGGCGCGGCAGGGCGGCGACGACGTCGCCGAGCACCACCACGGCGGGTGGACGCAGGCCGGCGGCCTCCGCGTCCGCCGCCACCCCGGCCAGCGTGGAGTGGATCGCGCGCTGGGCGGAGGTCGTGCCCTCCTGCACCACGGCCGCCGGGGTGGCCGGGTCGCGGCCGTGCGCGAGCAGGGTGGCGGTGATCGCCGGCAGATTCTTCAGGCCCATCAGGATCACCAGCGTGCCGCGCAGCGCGGCCAAGGCCGGCCAGTTCACCCGGGACTCCGGATGATCCGGCGCGAGGTGCCCGGAGACCACGGTGAACTCGTGGGCCACCCCCCGATGGGTGACCGGGATGCCGGCCAGCGCCGGAACCGCGATCGAGCTGGTCACCCCCGGTACCACGGTCACCGGCACGCCGGCCGCCGTGCAGGCGAGCAACTCCTCGCCGCCCCGGCCGAAGACGTACGGGTCGCCGCCCTTGAGCCGGACCACGAACGCGCCGGCCGACGCCCGGTCCACCAGGATCCGGTTGATCTCCTCCTGGGCCCGGGACGGCCCGTACGGGATCTTCGAGGCGTCGACCAGTTCGACGTCAGGGTGCAGCTCGTCGAGGAGAAGTCCGGGCACCAGCCGGTCGGCGACCACCACGTCGGCCTCGGCGAGCAGCCGCCAGCCCCGCAGGGTGATCAGCTCCGGGTCGCCCGGCCCCGCCCCGACCAACGCCACCTGCCCGACCCGCCGCCGCGTCCCCGCCGCCGTGGCGGTCGGCCGCAGAGGGCTGTCCGGGCCGTCCAGCAGCGCCCGGACGGCGTCACGGGTCGCCCGGGACCGGTGCGGGTCGCCGCCACCGAGCACGGCGACGGTGACCGGACCGTGCCGGGTCACCGCAGGGGTCCAGGCACTGGCGGCGAACCGGTCGTCGGCGCGTACGCAGAAGATCCGCCGTTCGGCGGCGACGGCGCTGACCGCCGCGGCGGCGGCCCGGTCGTCCACGGCCACGTGGACCAGCCACGCCCCGTTCAGGTCGGCCGGGACGAAGCGACGCGGCTCCCAGTGCAGCCGTCCGGCGTCGACGTGCGCACGCAGCGCCGGGGTGAGCTCCGGGGAGACCAGCAGGACGTCCGCACCGGCGTCCAGCAACGCCGGCACCCGGCGGGTGGCGACCGTACCGCCGCCCACCACGACCACCCGCCGGCCGGCCAGCCGCAACCCCAGCGGGTACGGGTTCACGCTCACGCCGCCGCCTCGCTCCGCTCCCCGGCGGCGCGAGACGCCCCGCCACCGAGCCCGATGGTTCGCTCGCTCACTTCTCGGCCACTCCCGCCGCGTCGAAGGTGGCCACCTCGTGCAGCACCCGGGCCGCCCCGGTCACCACCGGCAGGGCGAGCAGCGCGCCGGTGCCCTCACCGAGGCGCAGTCCCAGGTCGACCAGGGGATCGAGGCCGAGGTGGCGCAGGGCGACGGTGGCGCCCGGCTCGGCGGAGCGGTGCCCGGCGACCATCGCGCCCACCGCGTCCGGCGCGAGGGCGGCGGCGGCGAGCGCGGCGGAGACCGCGATCACGCCGTCCAGCAGCACCGGGATCCGGCGGGCGGCGGCGGCCAGGATCAGCCCGGTCAGCGCCGCGTGCTCCAGGCCACCGACGGTGGCGAGCACACCGAGCGGGTCGGCCGGGTCGGGGCGGTGCCGGTGCAGCGCCCGCCGCACCACGTCCACCTTCCGCCGGTACGTCTCGTCGTCCACCCCGGTGCCCCGGCCGGTCACCTCGGCCGGGTCGGCCCCGGTGAAGGCGGCGACCAGGGCGGCCGACGGGGTGGTGTTGGCGATGCCCATGTCCCCGGTGAGCAGGATGCCGGCCCCCGCCGCGATCAGGTCTTCGGCGACCCGGATGCCGGTCTCCACCGCCGCCCGTGCCTCGTCCCGGGTCAGCGCGGCGGTGACGGCCAGGTCGCGGGTGCCGGGGCGGACGTTCGCCGCCACCAGCCGGGGGGCGTCGGCCGCGTCGTCGACGGCGGGCGGCAGCGGGGTGGCCACGCCGACGTCGACCACGGTGACCGAGGCGCCGGCCTGGCGGGCGAAGGCGTTCACCACCGCCCCGCCGGCCAGGAAGTTGCCGATCATCTGCGCGGTGACCTCCTGCGGCCAGGGGGTGACCCCCTGGGCGTGGACGCCGTGGTCCCCGGCGAAGATCGCCACTGCGGCCGGTTCGGGCAGCGGCGGTGGGCAGGTGCCGGCCAGGCCGGCGAGGCGTACCGAGAGCTCCTCCAGGGCGCCGAGGGAACCGGCCGGCTTGGTCAGCCGGGCCTGGAGGTCCCGGGCGGCGGCCATGGCCGTCTGGTCGAGCGGGCCGATCGCCGCGATCGTGGTCTCCAACATCACGCCTCCAGGATTTGCGCCAGTACCTCGGTGAACGCGTCGGTGGTCGCCGGGTCGCGGACCGCCACGCGCAGCCAGTCCGGGCCCAGCCCGGGAAACGTGTCGCCCCGGCGTACCGCCCAGCCCCGGTCGCGCAGGGCCAGCCGGATCCGGTCCGCGCCGGGGATCTCCAGCAGCACGAACGCGCTGGCCGGGCGGCCCGCGACGCGTATCCCGGGCAGGGTGGCGAGGCGGGCCAGCAGGTGGTCGCGGTCGGCGGCGAGACGCGCGGCGATGGCGCGTTCGGCGGCGACCGCCTCCGGCGCGGCGCAGGCGGTCGCGGCGGCCAGTGCCGGGGTGGAGACCGCCCAGAGCGGCTGGACGCGGGCCAGCCGGTCGACCAGGGCGGCCTCGCCGAGCAGGTAGCCGATCCGCAGCCCGGCCAGCCCCCAGGTCTTGGTGAGGCTGCGCAGCACGAGCAGTCCGGGCAGGTCGCGCCGACCGGCGAGCGACTCCGGCTCGCCCGGCACCCCGGGCGTGGCGGTGGTGTCGGCGAACGCCTCGTCCACCACCAGGACCCGGCCGGGGCGGGCCAGCGCGGCGATCGTCGCGGCCGGATGCAGCACGGAGGTCGGGTTGGTGGGGTTACCGATCATGACCAGGTCGGCGTCGGCGGGCACCCGGGCCGGATCGAGCCGGAACCCGTCAGCCGCGTCGAGCAGCACCCGCTCCACCCGGTGCCCGGCGGCGGCGAGCGCGGCCTCCGGCTCGGTGAACTGCGGGTGCACCACCACCGGTCGGCGTATCCCGCGCAGGGCCTGCGCGATCAGCACGAAGCCCTCGGCGGCCCCGGCGGTGAGCAGCACCTCCGCCGGGGGGCGGCGGTGCCGGGCGGCGACCGCCGCGCGGGCCGGGGCCGGGTCGGGGTAGCGGGCGAGGTCCGTCAGGGCGGCGGTCAACGGCCCGGTCAGCCAGGGCGGCATCGGGGCCCGGCGGACGTTGACCGCGAGGTCCACCAGACCCGCGCCGACCTCGACGTCACCGTGGTGGCCGAGGTCGGGTTCCGGCACGACGCCCGGGGGCGCTCCGATCGGCTGACCACGCATGCCCGCGATCCTGCCGGGAAGCCGGCGCGCGGGACAGCGGATCGGGGCGTGGGGCACGTCACCACCGTCGGACCGGCCCGCCGGCCAAGTCCCATCCCTCGAACGAATTATGAATATGACTCATCTCTTAACGGGATATGTCATAGCTTGACGGCGTGAGCTACCGACCCCTTTCCTCCCTTGGTCGTTGTGTCCCTCTCCTCCGTGCCGGACTGATCGCCGGGATCATCCTGGCCGCCGTGGCGTACCCGATCGTGGCCGCCGCCGGCATCGGCGCCAGGGTCGGCGCGGAGTTCTCCGAACACAAGGCCGACCTGCTCCGCGCCACGCTGCCCGCCGAGACCTCGTACGTCTACGCCGCCGACGGCAAGACCGTGCTGACCATGTTCTACGAGGAGTACCGGCAGTACACGAAGCTCAAGGACATCGCGCCGAGCATGCAGCAGGCCATGGTGGCCGCCGAGGACTCCCGCTTCTACCAGCACCGAGGCGTGGACCCGAAGGGCGTGGTCCGGGCGTTCGTCGCCAACTCGCAGTCCGGCGGCGTCTCCCAGGGCGCGTCGACGATCACCATGCAGTACGTCCGGATGGCCCTGCGGGACAGCGCCACCACGCCGCAGGAGGTGCAGGAGGCGACCGCCCAGACCAGCATCCGCAAGATCAGGGAGATGCGGCTCGCCCTGGACGTGGAGAAGCAGATGTCGAAGGAGGACATCCTCGAGCGCTACCTGAACTCGGCCTACTTCGGGCACCGGGCGTACGGCATCTACGCCGCCGCGCAGATCTTCTTCTCCAAGAAGCCGAAGGATCTGACCCCGGTCGAATCCGCCACCCTGGCCGGCCTGGTCAAGTCCCCGTCCGAGTACGACCCGGTCACCTCCGACCAGCAGGAGGCGATCGGCCGGCGCAACTACGTGCTGGACCGGATGGGTCAGCTCGGCTACCTCTCGCCGGAGGCCGCCGCGCGGGCCCACACCGAGCCGCTGCGGATCGACCAGAGCGACCCGCGCAACGACTGCGCCTCGATCCCGCAGCGGCACAACAGCCTCGGCTTCGCCTGCGACTACCTGAAGAACTGGTGGAGCGCCCAACCCGCCTTCGGCGAGAACCGGCTGGAACGCATCGACGAACTACGCCGGGGCGGCTACCGGATCGTGCTCAGCATCGACCCGAAGATCCAGGAGGCCGCGGAGAAGAACATCGACGCCGAGGGCAGCACCGGCAGCCCGTACGCGCACGGGCTGGTCGTCGCCGAGCCGGGCACCGGCCGGATCAAGGCGATGGCGGTGAACCGGACGTACTCCCTGGACACCAGCGAGAACCCGCCGACCTCGAACCCGGAGGCCGACCCGAAGGTCAAGGCCAACTTCCCGAACACGGTCGCCCCGCTGCTCGGCGGCGGCACCCTCCCCGGCTACCAGGCCGGGTCGACGTTCAAGATGTTCCCGATGCTCGCCGCCCTGGACGCCGGCATGCCGCTCTCCACCTCGTTCAACGCGCCGCACCGGTACCGCTCCGAGGTCTACGACGGCTGGGCGCCGTCGAACGCGAGCGGGGCGATGAGCGGCACCCAGACCATGTGGTCCGGCTTCGGCAAGTCGGTGAACACGTACTTCGTCTGGCTGGAGGAGAAGGTCGGCGCGGACCGGGCGGTCCGCCTCGCCGAACAGCTCGGGCTGCGCTGGCGCACCGACGTCGACCGGCACCACGCGTCGCCGGAGAAGGCGAAGACGTGGGGCGCGTTCACCCTCGGCGTCTCCGACGCGACGCCGCTGGAGCTGGCCAACGCGTACGCGGCGATCGCCGCCGACGGCCGCTACTGCGAGGCGATCCCGGTGCTGTCGATCACCAACCGGGACGGTGCCCCGGCGACCTACCGGACCCCGGCCGGGCTGGAACGGGAGGTGGCCAAGCCGCGCTGCCGGCAGGTGGTGGACGCCGGCGCCGCCCAGGCCGCCACCGACGCGGCCCGGTGCCCGACCGGCGACACGCCGGCCCGGGGAAGCTGCGGGGGCTGGTCCACCGCCGACAGCGTCCGGGGTACGGTCGGCCGCCCGGTCGCCGGCAAGACCGGTACCACCGACAGCACCCGGTCCGCCTGGTTCGTCGGCTACACCCCGGAACTGGCGGCGGCGAGCTTCATCGCCGACCCGGACAACCCGTTCAACGCGGTCGGCGACGGCCAGTCACAGAAACCGATCGACGCGGTCGCCAGGACCCTCCGGGACGCCCTCAAGGACCAGCCAAGCCGCAACTTCACCCCGCCACCCGACCGCATGGTCGGCTGACCCACCCGTCCCGCCCCGGTACGACGGGGCCGGATCCGGGGAACGCCGTCAGCGCAGGTCGGCGGTGACGAAGGACCAGAGTTCCAGGTCGACGCGGTTGCCGCGGACGTAGCCGGCGTTGCGCAGCAGGCCCTCGTAGCTGAACCCGGCCTTCTCGGCCACCCGCCGGGACGCCACGTTGCCCGGTGCCACCCGCAACTCGACCCGCTGGAACCCGTGCTCCAGGATCAGCGCGATGGCCAGCGCGAGGACGGCCTCCGCCGCCAGGCCGTAGCCCCGCGCCTCCGGCGCCATCGCGTACGAGACCTCGGTGAGCCGGGCACCCCAGTCGGTCCGTCTGGTCCAGAGGCAGCCGACCACCCGGGCGTCCTCCCGGCGGACCACCGCGAAGTGGTCGCCGTCGCCGCTGTCCCGCCGTTGCCGGGCCAGGTCCGTGCACCAGGCCAGCCCGTCGATCTGCCCCGACTCGTCGGCCAGCGGCAACCAGCGCTGGGTCAACCGGTCCGCGAAGATCCCCGAGACCGGGTCGGCGTCCCGCGCGGTGTGCCGGCGTACCTCGGTGCGCGGGGTGGAGACGGTCAGGTCCGGGAATCGGCGTACCGCCACCTGCCCGATCACGCCGGGACCCCCGGGGTGCGGCCGACCCGGGCCGGGGCGACGCCGGCCGGTCCGGCAGGTCCGGGGCTGGTCGGCACCGGGGCACGCCGGGTGGCTGCCACGGCGGCGGCGACCAGCCGGGCGGCGACGTCCGGCGCGCCGGCCCAGTGCAGGGCGAGCTGTGAGGCGTACCCACCGGACCAGACGTGCCCCTCGGGCGGGCCGCCCGGCCACTTCCAGGCCGGGCGCTCCCCGGCCCGCGGCGTGAGCACCGCCCGGTGCTGCTTGTAGCCGTTGTGTACCGTCCCCCGGGGCGCCATTAGGCTCTCCGTCGCGACGGTCGCCTCCCGGTAGCCGAGCACCATGCCCTCGTGGGTCGTCCCGGTCGCGTCGAGCACCCCGCACATCGGCCGGCCGTCCAGTTCCCGGGCCAGCCAGAGCAGGCCCGCCCCCTCGGCCAGCACCGGGCGGCCGGCGCGGGCCAGCTCCGCCACCGCCGCGCGGAGCCGGCCGTTGGCGGAGAGCTGCTCCGCGTACGCCTCGGGAAGCCCTGAACCCACGACCAGCGCCCCGGTGCCCACCGGCAGGGCCTCGTCGCGGAACGGGTCCACCGGGACCACCTCGGCCCCGGCGGCGGCGAGCAGTTCCCCGGTCTCGGCGTACCCGTAGCTCCCGCGCCTGGTCCCGGCGAGCGCGACCACCGGGCGGTCGGGCGGGGCGACCGCGGTCGGCCCGCCGGGTGACCACGGCTCGACGGCCAGCGACGGCGCGGAGCGGGCCAACCCGAGCAGCCCGTCCAGGTCGACCCGGTCGGCGATCCCCTCCCCCAGCCGCCGGACCGCCCGGGTCACCTCCGGGTCGCCGGTCAGCGCCGGCACCATCCCGTACGACCGGGCCGGGAACATCGGGGGCAGGTCCCCCGGACGCAGCGACCCGAAGACCGGTACGCCGATGTCGTCGAGGGACTCCCGCAGCAGCCCCTCGTGCCGTGGCGAGGCGACCCGGTTGAGGATCACCCCGCCCAGCCAGAGCAGCTCGTCGTAGGAGCGGAAGCCGTGCACCAGCGCGGCCACCGACTGCCCCATCGCCGACACGTCGACCACCAGCACCACCGGACTGCGCAGTGTCGTGGCGACCGCGGCGGTGGACCCGACCTCGGACGGGCCGGCGACGCTGTCGTAGAGGCCCATGGTGCCCTGCACCAGCGCCAGCTTCGCCCCGGCCGCCCCGTACGCGAAGAGCGGGGCGACCCGTTCCGGCCCGACCAGTCGCGGGTCGAGGTTACGGCCGGGCCGGCCGTCGGCGGCCAACCCGAGGTAGGCGGCGTCGGCGTGGTCCGGCCCCACCTTGAACCCGGCGACGTCCAGACCCCGTTTCCGGAAGGCGGCGACCAGGCCGATCGAGACGGCGTTCTTGCCGTGCCCCGACGAGGGCGCGGCGACCACGAGACGTGGCACGACGCTCATGATCGATCCTCCGTGGCGGCGGTACGCGGCGAACGCGCACGGTCGGTGGCGGCGCGCGGGCGGTCGTGCCACGGTGACCCGGACGCCGCCCGACGGTTCGCCCGCGTGACGATACCCAACCACTCCGCCGAATCGCGGTAACCGACCCGCCACGCACCGATGGGATCATCCGTCGGCGGCACCCCGGGGTTCGACGGGGGGGTGCCCGCCCTCGGCCGTCCACCGGTCCGGGGCAGTGGCTCTCGTCATACGAGTAGCCTCGGGGCGTGTACCGGTTCCTCCTGACGCCACGCTGGCTGGGCTACCTCGTGCTGGCACTGGTCGCCGCCGCGGTGATGGTGCAGCTCGGCAACTGGCAGCTCGACCGCTACCAGGGACGCTCGGCGATCAACGAGCGCATCGACGCGACCGCGCGGATGACGCCGGTGCCGCTGGGCGACGTGCTCGCCGCACCGGCCGGATCGTCCGGCACGACCGGGGCCGTGCCGGACGCGGAGGACGTCTGGACCCGGGTCACCGTCACCGGCCGGTACGACGCGGCGAACTCGGTCTGGATCCGGGGGCGCAGCGTCGACCGCCAGGTCGGCTTCGAGCTGGTCACCCCACTGTTGCTGGCCGACGGCTCGGCCGTCCTGGTGGACCGGGGCTGGGTGCCGCCCACCCCCGGCGGGGACGCGACCGCGCGGCCCGAGCTGCCGGCCACGCCGGGTGGTGAGGTGACCGTGGTCGGCCGGGTCCGGCTCAGCGAGAGCGGAGCGGGCGCCGTCGAGCGGCGCGACGGTCGGTTGGAGACCCGCCGGATCGGCGTCAACCAGCTCGCTCGCGAACTGCCCTACCCGCTGCACGGGGCGTACCTGCTGCTCGACGAGCAGACCCCGGCCGCCGACCCGGTCTTCCAGGCGGTGCCGGTGCGGCACGAGAACAACTGGCAGAACCTCGGCTACGTGGTGCAGTGGTGGCTCTTCGCCGCGATGACGCTGGTCGCGTACGGCTGGGTGGCCCGTCGGGAGGCGCACCGGCTGGCCGGCGTCCGCCGCCCCTCGGGTGACCGGCTCGAGGAGGCCCCGGACGACCGGGTCGAGCAGCCCCCGGGCGACCGGCTCGAGGAGCCCACCCGGACCGGCCCGGTCTGACCTGCCGATCCGGCCCGGTCGGTCAGCCGGTGGACGGTGCCGGACGCAGGGCGCGGACGGCGTCGATGGTGTCCGCCTCGGCGGCGCTCTTGTCGTCGCGGTAGCGCACCACCCGGGCGAAACGCAGCGCCACCCCGCCCGGGTACCGGGGGCTGGTCTGCACCCCGTCGAAGGCGATCTCGACCACCTGCTCGGGGCGGACCCGCACCACGTGCTCGCCCCGCTCCACGGCGAGCGAGAGGAACCGCTCGGTCTGCCAGCGCAGCAGCTCGTCGGTGAGCCCCTTGAAGGTCTTGCCGAGCATCACGAAGCCACCGGTGGCCGGGTCCCGCGCGCCCAGGTGGAGGTTGGACAGCCAGCCCCGCCGCCGGCCGCTGCCCCACTCCACGGCGAGGACGACCAGGTCGAGGGTGTGCCGGGGCTTCACCTTCACCCAGGCCGCCCCACGCCGGCCGGCGTCGTACCGCGCGTCGGGGGACTTGACCACCACCCCCTCCTGGCCGGCGGCCAGCGCGGCGGTGAAGGCCGCCGCCGCCGCTTCCGGGCCGTCGACCTCCGTCCGCCCGACCAGCAGTTCGGCGTCGACCGCCCCGGCCAGCGCGGCCCAGCGTTCCCGGCCCGGCAGGTCGATCAGATCTTCGCCGTCGAGGTGCAGCAGGTCGAAGAAGTACGGCGTCAGGACGGTGCCGCCGGTCGTGGCGGCGGCGGCGAGCACGGCCGGGGCGACCGGGGTCCGGCCGGCGGTGCTGGCGGTGGTGCGACGGGCGGCCCGGCTGGACGTCTCCTGGAACGGCAACGGCCGCCCGGTGGCGTCGAGCCCGATCGCCTCCCCGTCGAGCACCAGTTCCCGGGCGGGCAGCGCGCGGACGGCCGCCACCACCTCGGGGACCCGCGAGGTGATCTCGTCGAGGCTGCGGGTGAAGACGGCGATGTCGGAGCCGGAGCGGTGCACCTGGATCCGGATGCCGTCGAGCTTGACGTCGACGACGGCGGGAGCCCCGGTGGCGGTGAGCGCGTCGGCCACCGTGGGCGCGCTCTGGGCCAGCATCGGGGCGAGGGGACGCCCGACCCGCAGCCCGAACCCGGCCAGCGCGGCGGCACCCCCGTCGAGGGCGGCGACCGCCACCGCGCGGAGGTCACCGGCGACGAGCAGGGCCCGGCGGACCGCGCCGAGCGGCACGTCGGCGGCGCGGGCGACGGCGTCGGCGAGCAGCCCGGCCTGCGCGCCCTGGCGTAGCTCGCCGCTGAGCAGGCCGACCAGCATGCGCTGCTCGGCGGCGGTGGCCGCGGCGAAGAGGGCGTGCAGCAGGGCCCGACGGCGGGCCTGGGAGCCGGGCCCGTGCACGGCGGCGATCTCGTCGACCGCCGCGTCGACCGAGGCCACGGTCAGGGTCGGCACGCCGGCCGGTGGCGGCAGGTCGCTGAGGCTCGCCCAGCCCACACCGGTCTGGCGCTGGCGCAGTTCGCCGGCGAGCCAGCCGGCGCCGGCCGGCACCTCCGCCGGGTCGAGCGCGCGCAACGCCTCCGCGAGCAGTTCCACCTTGGCCCGCCGGCCGCTGGTGGCGCTGACCGCGGCGGAGGTGGCCGCCAGGTCGAGGAACCGCACGGCTCCCATCCTGCCAGCCACCTCCGACGACACCGGCCATCCGCCGGAAGACCCGGTCGGGAACGGCTCAGGCCGAGACCGGCTCCTCGATCCGCAGGCCACGGTCCCGGACCTGGCCGGCGACCCGCGCCAGGAGAGCGTCGAGCGCGACCAGCGCGGTGGACAGCTCGCCGAGCCGCTCACGGAGCATCTCGTCGGGCCAGGCGGAGACGTCGACGTCCCCCAGAGCGCTGACCGCGGCCTCCAGCCGCACCATCACCTCGTTCGTACTCATGTTCGAGAGGCTAGCGTACCGGCGTCCCTGACGTGCCGGAATCCCGGAAATCGGACCGCGTGTCCGGTCAGTTCCGCTTGGTGCCCGCCTCGGCGACCTTGGCCAGCAACAGCGTCTCGGCCAGGCAGACCCGGGCGAACTCGCCGAGGTGCAGGCTCTCGTTCGGCCCGTGCGCCCGGGAGTGCGGGTCCTCCACCCCGGTCACCATGATCGCCGCCTGCGGGAACATCTCCTGGAAGGTCGCGATGAACGGGATCGAGCCGCCGATCCCGGTCTCCACCGGCTCGGTGCCGTCCCAGGCGGCCCGGAAGGCCGCGCGGGCCGCGTCGAACAACGGGCCGGAGCAGTCGATGACGCAGGGCGCGCCGTCGTGCTCCAGGGTGACCTCCACCCGTGCTCCCCAGGGGGCGTGCCGCTCCAGGTGGGTCCGGATGGCCTGGTACGCCCGCTTCGGGTCGTCACCCGCCGCCAGTCGTACGCTCAGCTTGGCCTTGGCCGCCGGGACCAGGGCGTTCGGGGCCTCGGCGGTGGCCGGTGCGTCGATGCCGAGCACCGCGACCGACGGACGGGCCCAGATCCGGTCGGTGATCCCGCCGGTGCCGATCAGCGACACCCCGTCGACCAGGCCGGCCTCCGCACGGAACCGGTCCTCCGGGTAGTCGACCGTCGCGTCCGCCGCGCGGGCCAGCCCCTCGACCGCCACGTCGCCCGCCTCGTCGTGCAGGCTGGCCAGGAGGCGGGACAGCGCGGTGAGCGCGTCCGGGACAGGTCCACCGAACATGCCGCTGTGCACGGCGTGTTCGAGGGTACGCACCTCGACGAAGCAGTTGACGATGCCGCGCAACGAGGTGGTCAGCGCCGGCACGCCGATGTCCCAGTTGGTGGAGTCGGCGATGACGATGACGTCCGCGGCGAGTTCGTCCCGGTACTCGGCGAGGAGACGCTCCAGGGAGTCGGAGCCGTACTCCTCCTCGCCCTCGATGAACAGCACCACCCCGACCGGCAGCGCGTCGCCGAAGGCACGCAGCGCGGCGACGTGCGCCATGATGCCGGCCTTGTCGTCGGCGGCGCCCCGGCCGTAGAGGCGGCCGTCCCGCTCGACCGGCTCGAACGGGTCGGACTCCCACAGGGACCGGTCGCCGACCGGCTGGACGTCGTGGTGGGCGTAGAGCAGCACGGTGGGCGCGCCGGGCGGGGCGGGCCTCGTCCCGATCACCGCGGGCTGGCCGCCGGAGCGCACGATCCGTGCCTCCAGGCCGCAGCCGCGCAGCAGCTCGGCCACCGCCTCGGCGGAACGCTCCACCTGCGCGTGGTCGAAGCCGTCGAACGCGATGCCGGGGATGCGGACGAGGCGTTCCAGATCCGCGCGGACGCCGGGCAGTTCCCGCTCGACGGCGGCCCGCAGCTCGGACTCGGTCATGATCGGAGTGGTCATGACCGGCATCGTATGCCGGCCTTACCGGGCCCGGTCCGGCGCACGAAGTAGTGCCGGCCGTCGTGCGGCAGGGTCGGCGCGCCGTCCACCACGAGGTCGACGCCGCTCGCCGTGCCGTCCCCGGTGAAGTGGGCCTGCTCCCCCGCGTGCCAGCGGCGCAGCTCGGGCAGGATCCCCGCGCCGTCGCGGGCCACCGCTCGCGTCAACCGCAGCCCGGCCGGTGCGGTGACCAGGACCGCCAGGGTCGTCTCGGGGCGGACCGCCCGGCGGGCCGCGCTGACCCCCTCCACGATCAGCACCGGCGTGACCGGCACCGGGACCACCCGGGGCAGGAACTCGCGGCGCACCCAGCTGTAGCGGCGGTAACCGCCGGGCCGGCCGGCGCGCAGCGGGGAGAGCACCCCCTCCTCCAGGCGGGGCCAGAAGGTGAACTGGTCGGCCCAGCCGTCGAGCAGGTCGTCGGTGTGCACCACCGGCGGCCGGTCGCCGCCGCACAGCACGGCCAGGGCGTCCGCGAGCCGGTCGGCGAAGACGCTCTTGCCCGCGCCGCTCGGCCCGTCGACCGCCACCAGTCGGGTACGCCCCAACCGTGCCGGCCGGGCCAGCACCCGCCGGGCCAGTTCCGCGTACGCCTCCACCACCGCCACCACGTCCGCCGACGCTACCGATCGGGTGGCGGGAGGGGGTTCGGCGCGCGGGTCGCCGGCCGGGTCGGCATGATCGGTTCGTGTCCCATTCCGTGATGAGTCCCGGTGTCGACGCCCTGCTCGAACAGGCGCGGGCCGGCATACGTCGGTTCACCCCGCACGAGACGATCCAGGCCGCCGGCCGGGGCGCACTCGTGGTCGACACCCGCACCGATCTGCAACGACGCGAGCAGGGCGAACTGCCCGGCGTGCTGGTGATCGACCGGACCGTGCTGGAGTGGCGGCTGGACCCGGCCAGCACCTGGCGGATCCCCGAGGCGACCGGGTACGACATGGAGGTCGTGGTGGTGTGCCGGCAGGGCTACAGCTCCAGCCTGGCGGCGGCGAGCCTGCGGGCGCTCGGGCTGCACCGGGCTACGGACATGGTCGGCGGGGTCGAGGCGTGGCGGGCGGCGGGCCTGCCGATGTCCGACCGTCCCGCCGACGTCCGTCACTGAGCCGCCACCGCCACCGCCGGTCGGGTCCGGCGACGGTTCCTGGCGGTCAACCGCCGAGCAGTTCGAGGGTCTGCCGCGCGTACCCGGTCAGGAGGGCCTCGGCGTCGACGACGGCCGGCGCGGTGCCGGAGTGACCGCTATAGCTCAACTGCAAGTGCAGCCGCCCCTCGACGACCCTGAGCATGCCCGTCTGCGACTGGACCTTCTGGCCCTCGCGCACGGGATTGTCCAGCGTTAGGGTGTCGGCGATGTGGATCAACGCCCGGTCGCCCAGGTCCGGTACGGTCCGCTCCGCCCCCCGCGAGGTCAGCTTCTTGGCGGCCGGGGTCGCCGCGCCGTCGAGGATGACGGTGACCTGGAGGCTGTAGACCCACGCGTTCTCCCTGTCGACGGCCGACAGCCCACAGCTCAGGCTCCGGTGCCGGGCCTCGGGGCGGACCGGTGTGTCCTTCGTCTGTGTGGTCGGGATGCCGCTCAGCGTGGTCAGCGGGGTCGGGTCGAGCTGGTCGCAGAGGTCGTCGACCAGGCGGTACTCGCGGGTCGGCGTGGGACTGGCGACCTCCGACCCCGAAGATCGGGATCCGGCCGCGCAACCGGCGAGAACGAGGGGCAGCACCATCCCGGCAAGCGGCCACCGGGCCGTCAGCGTGAGCATCGGCAGAGTCTCACACAGTCCTTTCAGGACGGACGCCCGGCCCTACCAGGACGGATGTCGGCCCGCATCCGGGCGAGCCGCCTGGCGGAGAGCAGATGGACCCGGCCCGCCCGGAAGGGACTTCGTGCGATCAGCCGGTGGGGGCGCCCGGAGGGATGAAGGGCAGGCCGGTCGGGGGACCGGACTCGACGAGCCGCCAGAGGGCGTCGGTGTCCAGGTGCTCCTCGACCAGGTCGCCGAGGAGGTCGAGGCTGCGTTCCCGGGCGGCGGCGAACGAGGTGGCCGGGGCCGGCCGGAAGCCACGCCGCCCGGCCTGTCTCGCCACCTCGGTGAGGAAGCGGCGGCGGAAGTCGTCGGACTCGAAGGCCCCGTGCCAGTGTGTGCCGTACACCGAGCCGAGCAGGGCTCCCTCGCTCCGGCCGTCGGCGTAGGTGAGCAGCGGGGGCAGGTCGGGATCGGCGGTGGAGACGTACCCGTGGTGGATCTCGTAGCCGTGGACCTCGACGTCGTCGAAGGCGGCCCCGGCCGACTGGCGGACTGTCTTACGCGGGTCGAAGGTGATCTCGACGGGCAGCAGCCCGAGCCCCGGCACGCTGCCCTGCCGGCTCTCCACCGGGTCGTGGATCGCCCGCCCGAGCATCTGGAAACCGCCGCAGATGCCGAGCAGGGGCTTTCCCGCCGCCGCGTGGGCGAGGACCGCGTCGGCGAGCCCGGTCTTCCGCAGCCAGGCGAGGTCGGCCACGGTGGACTTCGAGCCGGGCAGGACGACCAGGTCGGCGGCGGCGAGTTCGGCCGGCTCGACGGTCAGCCGGACCCGTACGCCCGGCTCGGTGGCGAGCGCCTCGACGTCGGTGGCGTTGCTGACCCGGGGCAGCCGGACGACGGCCACGTCCAGCCACTCGTCGCCGTGCGGGGCGGCCGGCCGGCCGAGCACCCGGCCGTAGGCGAGCGAGTCCTCGGCGTCCAGCCAGAGGTCGAGGTGCCAGGGCAGCACCCCGTACGTGGGGCGGCCGGACACCTGGCGCAGCATGTCCAGGCCGGGCTGGAGCAGGCCGAGGTCGCCCCGGAACTTGTTGACCACGAACCCGGCGACCAGCGCCTGGTCGGCCGGGTCCAGCAGGGCCACCGTGCCGAACATCGAGGCGAACACCCCACCCCGGTCGATGTCGCCGACGACGATCACCGGGAGCCCGGCGTGCCGGGCCAGCCCCATGTTGACGTAGTCGCCGTCCCGGAGGTTGATCTCGGCCGGGCTGCCCGCCCCCTCGCAGATCACCACGTCGTACTCGGCGCGCAACTCGGCGAGGGCGGCCCATGCCGTCTCGGCGAGCCGGGGACGCAGCACCCGGAAGTTGCCGGCGGTGACCGTGTCGACCGCCTCGCCGAGGAGCACCACCTGACTGGCCAGATCGCTGCCGGGCTTGAGCAGCACCGGGTTGAAGCGCAGGTCCGGGGCGAGCCCGCAGGCCGCAGCCTGCATGGCCTGCGCCCGGCCGATCTCACCGCCCCGGCCGTCCGCCCCGACCACCACGGCCGAGTTGTTGGACATGTTCTGCGCCTTGAACGGGGCCACCTTGACGCCCCGGCGGTGCAGCCAGCGGCAGATGCCGGCGGTCAGCACGCTCTTGCCGGCGTCCGAGGTGGTCCCGGCGACCAGCAACCCGCCGCTCATGCTGCTCTCCCTCTCCCTGCCCCGACCCGGGACGTCCCCGACCGGGTGCCACGGGCCGACGCCACCGTGGCCAGCGCCGCCCGCACTCGCCCTTCCGTGCCCGCCGGGCGCGGTACTGCCCGGCCCGGCACCGACCGGTCCACCGTCGTCGGGCGCGGCACCGCCCGACCCAGTGCCGCCCGGCCCAGCGCGACGGCGACGGCCAGCGCGAGCGCGGACCGGCCGACCGCACCGGAGATCCGGGCCGCCCGGCGCAGGTGCCGGGCCTCCGGCCGGGGACCATCGCCGAGGAACGGTCGCACCTCGGAGCGCCCGAAGTAGATGTTCCGCCCGCCCAGCCGCACCCCGAGCGCCCCGGCCATGGCCGACTCGCACTGCCCGGCGTTGGGGCTCGGATGGTCGTTCCGGTCCCGTCGCCACACGTGCCAGGCCCGCTCCCGGTCACCTCGCGCCACCGGGGCCACGGCCACGGTCAGCAGCCCGGTCAGTCGGGCCGGGGCCAGGTTGAGCAGGTCGTCCAGGCGGGCGGCGGGGGTGCCGAAACGGGCGTACCGGGTCGAGCGGTGACCGACCATCGCGTCCAGCGTGTTCGCCGCCCGGTAGCCGAGCAGGCCGGGCAGCCCGGCGACCGCACCCCAGAACAGCGGTGCCACCACGGCGTCGGAGGTGTTCTCGGCGACCGACTCGACGGTGGCACGGGCGAGTTCGGACTCGTCCAGGACGGACGGGTCGCGTCCGCAGAGATGGCTGAGCCGACGCCGGGCGGCCGGCAGGTCGTCGTCGCGCAGCGCCCGGCCCATCATCTCGGCCTCGTGGCGCAGGGTGCGACCGCCGAGCACCGTCCAGGTGCCGGCCGCCACCAGGACCGCACGGGCCACCGGTCGCCGCCGGGTGGCCAGCGCACCCGCCGCGCCGAGCAGCACCGGTACGCCGACCGCGAGCGCGGTGAACGCCGTGCCGGCCGCCCGGTCCGGGCGGTAGAGACGTCGCTCCAGGGCACCGGCGGCCCGACCGAACCCGGCGACCGGGTGCCACCGGCGAGGGTCGCCGAGGAACGCGTCCAGCGCGTACCCCGCCACCAGCCCGGCCGCGTCGGCGACGGTGACTGCCTGCCGCACCCGCACCACCTCCGGCCGGTAAGCCTAGCCTTCGTCACCCGGGCGTCCCGGTGCCCGGCGACCAGGTGACGGGAACGGGACGCGCCGGTGGCGGAGGGTGTCCGCCGACCGGAAGCACGGAGTCATTCCCCGCACCGGGACGGGGTGACGGCTCCGTTGCCGTCGCCCCGCCCCGGTTCCTCACCATGGGCCCGGTACTCAGGCCGGCACGGTTTCCCGCGTCCGGCCGCCGTCGACGCGAGCCCCGCTGCTGACCCGGCCGCCGCGCCGGGCCCGGCGCACCGACGACGTGGCCTGCTCCCCGACGGTCGATGGGATCTCCTCGGGCGGCTCCGTGCCCTCGGGCAGCGGGTCGAGTTCCCCGAACGGCACACCCGGGCCGGCCCCCGTCGCTCCGACGGTCAGGTCGTCCGCCTCCTCGGGCAGCTCGGCCAGTTCGTCGATCGGTGCGACCGACAGCTCGAGGCCCGTGCCGACTTCGGCGGTCGCCACCGGCCCGGACCCACCGTCCGGGGTGTCGAACGGGTCGGGGCCGACGTCGGGCGTGCCGATCATTCCGGCGGCGAACCCGGGCAGCCGACGCGGGTCGCCGGGCACCGGCCGGTCGAGGTCGTCGTCCAGCGGACGGTCGTCGAGGGAGACGGGCACCTCGTCGCCCGGCACCGGCTCGGTCGGCACGCCGTGGACGCGCCGCTCCGCCTCGGCGTCCTCCACGCTGCTGGTCGCCATGCTCGGGCGGTTACGCAGGAACCGGCCCCGCCCCCGGGCGAGGTCGTGCCCGACGGTGACCGCCTCCAGCTCGTAGAGGGTGCGCTGGTTACCGGCGTCGTCGATCCAGTCCCGGGTGTAGAGCCGCCCGGCGACCACCACCGGGTCGCCCACCATCACCGAGGCGGCGACCCCCTCGGCGAGCTTGCGCCAGCAGTTGACGCGGACCCGCAGGCTGTTGCCGTCGACCCAGCGGCCACTCTCCCGGTCGAGCCGGCGGGCGGTGGAGGCGACCTTGAAGTTGGCGACCAGCGTGCCGCTCTGCGTGGTTCGCCGCCACTCCGGTGCCGTCAGAACATTTCCGACTATTGTTACATAGGTGTCGAACATCCACCCCTCCAGGGGATCGGGACCTGCGGTGACGAGTCGACTCGGTGCCGAGCGTGTCCGACCGTCGTCCGGCGGTCCACCCACGTCCGCCGACCTGTGGACAACCCGGCCGGCTGTGGACAACGACCTGATCAAGGTCCCGGTGTGCTAGGTCCACCGGCCCTGGGCGGCCTGCCGCACGGCGGGCGACGATCGGATCGCCCGGAGTCGCCGGGGCGGTTTCCGCAGGGTGGAGGGCTGGGTATGGACTCGATCAAGCGGGGACCGTCCACGCGTACCGCAGGAGAAGCCGACGTGGCACGGGCCGGCACCGCCCGGAGGCCACCGCGCCGCGTCGTCCAACGGAAAGGTCAGCGACCATGTGCAGAACAGCCTCGTCCGGTACGACCGTCGCCACCCGGCGTGGGGTGACCCGATGAGCGCCGTCGCGAATCCCGCAACCGTCGCCGAGTGCCTGCGCGTCGGTGCCGGATTCTCGCAGGGTGACCGGAACTGGATCGCCGAGCAGTTCGCCACGCTGGACGCCCGACTGGCCTCGTTCCACGCCGACGCCACCGAGCTGGAGGTGTCGGTGAAGGACCGGGAGGCCCGGGGACAGAAGGTCACCCTGGAGTGCTGGATCGCGGGCCGGCAGAAGATCGTCACCACCTCCTCGGAGGATGACCTGCACGCCGCGCTCAACGACGTCCGCGACGACCTGCGCCGCCGGCTCAACGACGCCAAGACCAAGCAGGAGCCCCGGCACAACAAGCACCTGCGGGAGGAGGGCCAGCCCGGCACCGACGCCCCGCCGGCCGACGACGACGCGGAGGCGCCGGCTCAGACCGGCGTCGCCTAGACCGCACCGCCCGTCGCCGCCCGCCGGGTTTCCGGTGGGCGGCGACGTCGTGGGTATGCGAGACCGGCACGGGTCTACCGCCGGGTAACCTGTGGGCGTAGCGTGACCGGCGTGGAACCGGACGTACTCGGACCGCCCTTCGAGCGGTACACGATCGAGCTGGACCCCGACGACGAGGGGCCGGTCGTCGCCACCCTGGTCCGGTGCCGGGCCGCGCGCCCCAGTCGGCGGGCCGTGCTCTACGTGCACGGTTTCGTCGACTACTTCTTCCAGACCCACCTGGCCGAACACTGGACCGACCGGGGCTGGGACTTCTACGCCCTCGACCTGCGCAAGTACGGTCGCAGCCTGCTGCCGCACCAGACCCCGAACTTCTGCCGCGACCTGGGCGACTACTTCCCCGAACTGGACGCCGCCGCCACCTTCGTCCGCACCTCCGACGACCACGACACGCTGCTGGTGATGGGGCACTCCACCGGCGGCCTGCTCGCCGCCGTCTGGGCACACGCGCGGCGCGACGCCGGCCTCGTCGACGGGCTGCTGCTCAACAGCCCCTTCTTCGACATCAACGCGCCCTGGTTGGTCCGCCGCCCCCTCGCGGCGGCCGTGACCCGGCTCGGCCGTGGCGCGCCGCACCGCGTCCTCCCCTTCGGCCTGGGCACCGTGTACGGCGAGTGCCTGCACGCCGACCGCCGGGGCGAGTGGAACTACGACCTGAGCTGGAAGCCGCTCGCCGGGTTCCCGGTCCGGATCGGCTGGCTGGCCGCGATCCGTCGGGCGCAACGGCAGCTCCGCGCCGGGCTGGACATCCCGGTGCCGGTGCTGGTGGCCTGTTCCACCCGCACCTTCCGACGTAAGCGGTGGCACGGGTCGGCGATGCTCGCCGACGCCGTCCTGGACGTGGCGCACATGGTCCGCTGGGCACCCCGGCTCGGGTCACGGGTGACCGTGGCCCGCATCGACGGCGGCATGCACGACCTGACGCTCTCCGGCCCCGCCGTACGCGAGAAGGTCTTCGCCGAGATCGACCGGTGGGTCGACGCGGCCCTCGTCAGCGCCGGCCGCTGACCGGGGGCGGCACCGGGCTTACGGATCCGCTCCGCCCCGTACCACCGCGACACCCCCGGTCAGCGGTACCCTCTTGGCGCACACCCGGTACGGTCCGGCCCGCCGGACCACCACGCCATGCGCCTGTAGCTCAGCGGATAGAGCAGGGGACTTCTAATCCCAAGGCCGCAGGTTCGAATCCTGCCAGGCGCGCTGGACTTTCTCCCAGCCGAACGGCCCGCGTGGGGCTATTCGTAGAGCCAGCCCGGCGCGGCGAACTCGCCGCCCTACGCTGGCACCACCTCGACCTGGCCGTCGGCACGCTGACCCTCCGGCGCAGCGTCTACCTCGACGCGAACGGCGAGTGGCAGGAGAGAAGGGACACCAAGACCCACCAGCAACGACGGGTCGCCTGCGCCAGTCGGGTCGGCTTCACGGCTGGGTGTGTTGCTCGGCGGCGTCGAACGCGGGCGCGAGCGGGGCCAGCGCCGTGCGGAGCTGGTCGGCCAGTGAGCCGAAGGGCACGACCAATCCTCCGGCGGCGAGACTCTCGGCGGCCTCCGTGTTCCCGGCCGGCCGGAGCCAGCCTTCGAGCGCGATGCGAACTGCCGCGGCCACGCTTGCCGCGAGGACGCGGGCCGTGTGCGCTTCGGCGTCGTCTAGGCGTTCGGCGATCACCGCCGTGAGAGGGGGCTCGATGCCTGCGGTGGTCTCGAGGAACGCGTCGCGCAGCGCGGTCTGGGTGGTGATCAGCAGCAGCGCCTTGTGTTCGCGCTCGCCGGTGTTCGTGTACTGCTCGATCACTGCTTGGGTGACGGCGTCAGCCAGGCGCACTCCTGCGGGCCGGGCCGCGACCGCCGCCGCGATGCGCGCCTCCCGGTCTGCGGTGACGGCAGAGACGATCGCCTGCTCGCGGCTGGCGAAGTAGTTGTTGTAGGTGCGCGGCGAGACCCCGGCCGCTTCGGCGATGTCCTCGACCCGCACCTGGTCCGGTCCGCGCTCCTCGGCCAGGCGCAGGGCCGCCTCGCGTAGCGCCTCGCGCGTGGCCTGCTTCTTCCGCTCCCGCAGCCCTCGTGGTGGTGTCGTCACGGTGCCAGCGTCCCACGCAGGGCTACACACGCCCAAGTTGCGCGTACGCAAATTTGCGTACGCGCACCTTTTCTGGCAGTCTCGGCTCGACCGAGACCGACAGAGAGGACCTCACCCATGCGGGCAAGAGGCATGACCTACGACACTGGATTCGTCGTGCACGACCAGATATCCCGCGAGCACCTCGACCCCGAGGTGGTCCGGCGCGAGCTCGGCATCATCCGCGACGACCTGCACTGCAACGCGGTCCAGATCATCGGCGGCGACCCGGATCGATTGGAGCTGGCCGCCGGTGCCGCCGCCGAGCTCGGCTTGGAGATCTGGTTCTCGCCCTATCCGCTGGAGCTGGATCCGGAGCAGATCCTCATGCTCTTCCGCGACTGCGCCGAGCGAGCGGAACGGCTCCGGCAGCAGGGGGCCACCGTCGTGTTCGTCGCCGGGGTCGAGCTGAGCGTGATGAACCGCGGGTTCCTGTCCGGAGAGAGCCCCGAGGAGCGGGTCGAGCAGCTGATGAGCCAACCCGAGCGGCAGGCTGAAGCGATGCGCGAGCTCGGCGTGCGCATCAACGCATTCCTCCGCAAGGCCGCGACCACGGTCCGCGAGCGCTTCCAGGGCAGACTCACCTACGCATCCATCCAGTTCGAGCAGGTCGACTGGACTCCCTTCGACATGGTGACGTTCGAGCTGATCCGCTCCGCCGAGGTCGCCGACCGGTTCCGGGACGCGGTGCGCGCCCTGGCCCAAGGTCCGAAGCCGCTCGCCATCACCGGGTTTGGCACCGCGGCCTACCGCGGCGCGGGAGACCGCGGTGGACGGGTGCTGGAAGTGGTCGAGTACGACCCAGAGACCAAGGCTCCTGTACGGCTGAACGGCATATACGAGCGTGACGAGGCCGGCCAGGCCGCATACCTGAGCGAACTGCTGGAGATCTTCGAAACCGAGGGCGTGGACAGCGCGTTCGTGTTCCTGTTCGCCTTGCCTGGCTACCCGCACCGCCCGCGCGGCGACCCCAGGCACGACCTGGACCGGGCCAGCCTGGGCATCGTCAAACTCCTCGAAGGGTGCCGGGGACAGACCTACCCCGACATGGAGTGGGAACCCAAGGCCGCCTTCACAGCAGTAGCGCAGCGGTACCGGAGGTGACAGGCCCCGCGACGGTGGCCACGGCTCGGAATCTGCACTGCGCCGCAGTGTAGATTCGCGGCGGGCTGGTCTTACGCTTTCCACTCATGACCTCAGACCAGATCATCACCGGCACCGATGGTTGGGGCTCCCTGATCGGTGCCCGCTTCGTTGACCCAGAGGAGTGGGCGGAAGAGTCACTGGAGTACATCTCCGATGAGCAATCGCACCTCGAACCGCTGTTGGAGGGGCTGACTCTGGCCGCCGACAACGACGGGCTGATCCTGAAATTCCAGCACGCCAAATTCTATGAGGGCCCGCTGTTGGATGCGGCGCCCGAGGAGACTGATGTGTGGGATTGGCCGATGACATGGGATGAGCTCGTGGCGTTGCCGCTGACGGAGTTGATGCTTGAGTTGGTGAAGGCCGGCCTGTTGGCGATGCGCAGCAACGGGGACTTGATGGACTATCGACTTACCCTCCCTGCGGAGGAAGAGACAGACGTGGAAAGCGAGCGGGAGGAGCCAGGATGGCGCCTGCCTCATCGGGTGAACATTGATCCGTTGGGCGGGACGCGGTTGACGTTTGAGGGTGGTTCGGCTCGTCACGACGGCCTATTGGTCCATCCGGTTGTCCGGTTCGACCTTGGGGTCACCGTGGGTCGTGACGGCCTGGCTTTCTCCTATCGGGCTTTACTCACGGATGAGCAGGTGGATTCGCTGCTTCATGCGTTGTTTCAGGCAAGGGAGGACGCGCGCCTACTGGCGACTCAGAATGGTTGGCACCCTTCTCAGGGTAATGTCGGTTCGTCCCGTACGGACCCGGACCTGGTCCCTCCACCGTTCTGATCGGCTGTTCGGGTTCGGGTTCGGGCAGTGGCTCGCGCCGTGGTGGATGCGCCCCGCCGTGCGGCCGTCCAGGGACCTGACCGTCGTTCAGCAACAGGTGTGGCTTATCCCCACGTGGCCCTGGCCCGGTTGCTGGCCGACGGCGCAGTCCACCGTCATGCACGTCCAACTGGCAGGCGCGTACGCAGACGAGATCAATTAGCCTGGGCGGCATGCTGTTGGCGGCTGGCCCGGTGCGCTCTCTGGGCGCAGCCTCACACTCCCGCCTGCGCTTCGGGGAGGGTCCGAAGGACAAGCCGGGGTGGGCCGGCCGGCGGCTGCTCTGGCTGGACGAGCAGCCGGCCTTCGAGCTGAGCTACTGGTGCGGCACGTGCCCATGCCTTTTCGAGCGTCTTGAGGGCGCCACGTCCACATGTTCCGTCGAGGACGTCGAGCGTCGCCTGGTCGAGGGCCTGAGTGGCATCGACGAGCAGGTGCTAGCCCTGTTCGGCTCACTGTTGCCCCGTGCGCGGTACCTGCCGTTGTTGCTGCGCATCCAGCCGCGCCTGGTGCGTCCGGCTCAGGCCGGCGACTACTTCGCGGAGGAGCAGGTGGCGACCTGGGGTGTGAACAGCTTCTGGGGGCTGCCCGAGCATCCCCGCACTCCCTACTACCGGACGTACGAGACCTCGGTCGATGAGGATGCGCATCTCTACGAGTTCGTCGTGCCCATGGTTCCGCCGTCGTGGAACGGGGAGGAACGGGTAGCCCGGTACGCCGCCGAGCTGGCCCGTTCGGCGAAGCTGACCGCGGTTGCGGTCTCGACGCTCGACATCTGCGCACCAGCGGTCGAGCAGGGCACGGATCATCACGCGCACTGGGCGCTGACCCATTTTCTCCTCGACGGCCACCACAAGATGCAGTCCGCCGCCACCGCCGAGCGCCCCGTGCAGCTGCTGTCGCTGTTGTCCGTCGACGCGAGCCTTGCCTCACCGGAGGAAGTCGGCCGTACGCCGGCATTGCGCCAAGCGGCCCCTGCCCCGCGCCCTGCGCACTGAAACGGCATCTTCCCCCGCCGAGCGTCGATCCGGCGATCCACCCAGCCGCTACCGTGCTCGCGGCAACCTTCCTCCCCCACGTGTCAGGAGCCGGTCATGTCCGCGAGAGCCGCCGACCGGTCGGACCGTGACGACTCCGAGGCCCTGACCGTCTACATCCGGGAGCACCGCGCGGGTGGCTACCCGGTTCACCACGTCGTGCACCTCGGTTGCCGCCACTGCGACGGCAGGGCGTTCCGGGTCGCGGTGGACGACGAGGAAGGCTGTGCGCTCCTCCTCTGCTTGGGGTGCGGAACCGAGGCGGCCGTAGCCGACAGCGACGATTATCTCGACGACGCCGAGCTGGCGGAGTGCGCCTGTCCCTGCGGAGCTGAGTCCTTCGCCGTCGCCGTCGGGTACGCCCTGGCCGGCGATGGTGAGGTTCGCTGGGTCAGCGTCGGCCTGCGCTGCCTCGCCGACGGTGCCCTCGGCGTCTACACCGACTGGAAGATCGACTACGCCCCCACCGCGCATCTTCTCCCGTCCGCCACCCCCGACCGGCAGTCAGCGCCGACCGGTAGTCAGCGCCGACCGGCAGTCAGGGCCGCCCCGAGCCGGCAAGTGTCCACCCAGGACTCGGGAATGATCTTCTTCACGATTCCAAGCCATTGATAAACGTCACTCGTATCGACTTGGATGAGCGGGCATCGTCCCGGTGGGAACGCTTCCACCACGATTCCAGGAGATCCCCTTGCCCCGATCCCTGCTCCGGACGCGCCGGCCACGCGGTCTCACCGTCGCCGCCACGGCCCTCCTGGCCGCCGCCCTCGCGGTGGTCCATTCCGCCCCCGCTCTGGCCTGGGGGCCCGGTGCCGAGCCCACGCAGCCGTACGCGCTGCCGGCCCTGCCCGACGTGCCCGAGCGCGGCTGCCAGTCGACCGTCGCCGACCCGGCCGCCCCCACCGGGGCGACAAACGCTCTCCAGGTGATCTACGCCTGGCACGACGGCAACGGCAACAACTACGAGGCCAACGTGGAGTACATCGCCAAGGTGGTGGACCGGATCGACTGGGCTCTCGACCAGTCGTCCAACTACGACCAGCATCTCAATCTGAGCTGCCGGACCGGGTACGACACCAGCACGTACGCCGGCTACGCCCGGTCCCTGGTGGTCCCCGAGAAGATCGACGCCGGGACCAACCCGAACACCCCGGCCAGCACGGTGCGCAGCGACCTGATCTCCGCCGGGTACCAGGACAGCAACCGGATCTACCTGATCTTCACCGACTTCGCGTCGAACTCCGACGCGTACCTCTGCCCCACCGGCGGGACCTCCAGCGGGACGCACTGCTCGGCGGTGACCGAATCCTGGACGGTGGGGGTCGGCGGGCACGAACTGTTCCACGTCCTCGGCGCGCCGCACGCCTGGTTCTCCGAGACAGGGCAGCCCTACTACCAGGACATCATGTACGGCTGGTGGGACAACTGGAACGTCGATCCGGGCTTCCGCACCTACTACGACCCGAGTGAGTTGTCCGCCCAGTTCTACATCGACAACCATCCGTCCTCGACGTTGGGCAACATCGCCAACCACCCGATGCTGACCGCTCCGGTCTGCTGCGACACCGGCGCCAGCAACGACCTGCTCACCGCAGAGCAGCGGACCGTGGAGGCGGCCACCCCGGGCAGCAGCACGTCGACGTTCACCTCGTCCGGCGGCTGGCACCAGGCCACCCCGGCCTGCGGCGTCGCCGCGAACTCATGCTTCTACTCCGACGGCCGCCGGTCGGTGCAGTTCAACACCTACAGCGGCCCGTACAACGCGTCGTCGATCGCGTTGTCGAGCCGCCCGGCGGTCACCCCCGGCCGGACGTACAAGGCGTTCGCCCGGCTGCGCAGCGCCACCGCCGTCGACGCGCAGCTCCAGCTCGCCTGGTACAACGCGGGCGGCACGCTGCTCTCCACCAGTTCCGGCAGCACCTCCACCGTCACCGGCAGCTGGGTGGAGTACCGGGTGACCGGCACCGCCCCGGCGAACGCCGCCAGCGTGCGGGTCACCGTGGCCGTGCCGAACCAGAGCACCACCGGCAACCATGCGCTGAACGTGGACAGCCTCCAGCTCAACGACTGCTCGGCGAACACCGGTGGGGTCTGCCGCTACGACAGCTGACCGGCCGTCCGAACCCGGCCGCGTCGGTGGTGCCGGCGGTACGCCCGGTCCCGCCGGTGGCGACGCCCATGTCGTCCACCGGCGGGAGCCGGCTGCCGGGCGTACGGCCGGGGTCGCCCACCGGCGGGAGCCGGCTGCCGGACGTACGGTCCGGGGCGGTCACCGCAGCCGGATGTCCTCGAGGACGGGGAAGTCGTACCAGGTCACGTCGAAGGGCGCCCCGGCCCCCGGCACCGCCGGGTAGAGCGCCCAACTCGTCGCCTGCGTGCCCGGCGCGAGGCTGAAGGTCTCACCGGCCCGCGTCGTGGCGCACCAACTGCTCTCGGCGTACACGGTCTGGTCGTCGGCCAGGACGATCTTCGAGGAGATCCGGTCGATCTCGGCGACCGGGCAGGCCAACGGCCAGGCGATCAGCGCGTCGTTGCGATACCTGAAGTTCAGCTTGATCTTGTTGTCGGTGACCTCGGCGCTCACCAGCGTGACGCTCAACGACAACGCGTCGTAGACCACCTTGTTGATCTGGTACGTCCCGGGTTCCGCCTCGGGCGACTCGGAAGGCTCCGGCGACTCGGAAGGCTCCGACGGCTCCGACGAACCGGAGGACGCCGACGGCTCCGGCGACCCGGACGACGCCGACGGCCCCGGGCCGATGGCGGTCGGGGTGGGATCGGGCGAGCGGGACGCGTTGCGGTTGGCGAAATACGTCCCCCCGACCGCACCGACGACGGCGAGGCAGGCCATCACCGCGATGACGGCCAACGTACCGGCGTGCCTCTTCTCCACGGCGGGCTCCGACTGCTCAGGGGGCATTGGCCGTGAAGGTAGCACCGCTGTCACAGCCGACGGCCTGCCGTCCGCCCCGATGCGGTCGACCGGCGGGGAGCAGGGGCCGGGACCGACCGCCGCACCCGCAGCGCGGCCGGTTGCACGAAGATCGCGCGCCGGGCGACCGCGTCGCCCTTCGCGTTCAGTTGGTAGCCGTCGAGCCACAACCAGCCGTCGTACGTGACCCGGTCGAGTACCCGGATCACCCGGAACAGGAACGGCCGGACGAACTGCACGCTCGTCTCCCGGGTGACCTCCACCAGGTCACCGGCACGAAGTGCCACCCCCGCCGTCCCCGGAACCAGTCTGGCCGGGGTGGGACGCGACCTGGGCGGCGGGCGGCTCGCACCGGTCCCGGGCGGGGTCATCGCGCCTCCCCGGGCCAGTGCATCCGGCGGATCGGGATCCGGTGCCGGATCCGGCAGGGCAGGTCCGCACCGCATCGACAGGTCAGCCGCCGGAGGATGTGGTTCCACACCGGCCGGTGTCGCCGTGCCAGCGTCAGCGCGGTGGCGGCCAGGTACTGGTCGTACGACACACGCATCGGGCGTCCTCTCCGGGAATTGGCGTCGCAACGCCCGATTGCCGTTGGCGGCGAGTGCGCCCGGCGGGCCGACGGTGACTCCGATCTCGCGTCACCGACATCTGCGCGACGCCCACAGAATGCGATCCCGGCACCACCTTGCGCAACGCCCCGCGCCACCCCTAGCCTCGATTCCTCCAAACGCGCGATGAATGGGAGAGAAATGCACGCGGGAAGAAACGTCCACTGTTACAGGAGGAATGTGGTGATGTTGCATGACGGATGAAACAAGCGGTTCCACCGTCCCCCGCCGCCAGCTCGGTCGTCTCCTCACCGAGCTGCGGGAGGAGGCCGGGGTGAGCCTGGACGCGGTGGCCGAGGCGCTGGACTGCTCCCGGCAGAAGGTCTGGCGCGTCGAGCGGGGGCTCGTTCCGGTCCGGGTCGTGGACGCGCGGGTCATGTGCGAGTGCTACCGGGTCCCGGCGGACGTCACGGCGATCGTCGTCGGCCTCGCCAAGGAGACCCGCGCGAAAGGCTGGTGGCATTCCTACGGCGACGTCGTCCCGTCGTGGTTCTCCCTCTACGTCGGCCTGGAGTCGTCCGCGTCCGTGCTCCGCCATTACGAATCTGAATTGATTCCGGGGCTGCTCCAGACCCGCGAGTACGCCGACGAGCTGTTCCGCCGGAAGAATCCGCACCTGAGCACCGAGGAACGGGAGAAGCTGGTCGCGGTGCGGTTGCAGCGGCAGCGCATCCTCGTCCGCCGGCTGCCCAGCGCACCGGTCCTCACGGTCGTCCTCAGCGAGGCGGTGCTGCGGCGCCCCATCTCCGACCGGGCGGCGATGGCCGACCAGCTACGGCACCTGCTCGACGTGGCCGCGCTGCCGAACGTCCACCTCCGGGTGCTCCCACTCGCCGCCGGCCCGCCCCTGGCCAGCGAGACGGGCACCTTCGTCCTGCTCGACTTCCCCCGGGCGTTCGGCCGCGCCTCGTCCGAGCCGACCACGGTCTACGTCGAGAACATCACCGGCGCGCTCTACCTCGACAGGCCGGCCGAAGTCGCGGCCTACGAACACGTCTGGCGCGACCTCGAAACACGCGCCTCCACTGAGGCAGAATCAGAGAGATTGATCAAGTCGATCATCGAGGAGCATCATGACTGATCTTGCCGGTGCCGTCTGGCGCAAGAGCACCCGCAGCGGCGGAAGCGGTGGCAACTGCGTCGAGGTGTCCCACCACCTGCCCGGTGTCGTCGCCGTACGCGACAGCAAGGACCCGGGCGGCCCCGGGCTGGCCTTTCCCACCGAAGCGTGGTCCGCGTTCCTGCGCGGGCTCCCCCGGCGCGGATAGCGGGACCAGGGACCGGGTTCGTGCTGGTCGCGCGGGCCCCGGCGGCTGCCGACAGACGCGGCAAGCGTCCTACATTGACGTGCATCTGCACGCGCGTTCCCCTGGACCAGTCCGAGCGCCATGAAGTCGGGCATCCCGCAGGGCGCCAAGTCGCAGATCCAGGTCGGCGACCTCCTCGCCAAGAACGGCCATGTCACGGTCTACCTCGGTGACGGGGACGGCGACGGGGTGGCTTCGGTCCTGGAGGCGACCCCAAGTGGCAGAACGCCGACGGCACCTGGACGGGTGTGGTGATCAGCAGTGCCACGAACTACCTGAACAGCTCGGAGTGCACCGCCCACCGCGTTCCCGGAGTCTGAGTCCCCGACCGCCAGGAGCCCCGCAGTCGGCGACAGCGGGGCTCCTGCCTGCGGCGGGACCGGGGCTCGATCAGCAGCCGGCGGTCCGGGTGTAGTTCTGGGTCCCCCAGTAGAGCGCCAGGTTGCCGCTGAACCGCACCTTGATGTCGCTGCCGTTCAGCCGCTGCTCGTAGTGCAGGTGCGAGCCGCTGGAGCCGCCGCTGTTGCCCACGTACCCGATGGTGGTGCTGTAGCCGACGCTCTGGCCGACGGAGACGTTGAACCCGCTCAGGTGGGCGTAGTAGGTGGTGTAGCCACCTCCGTGGTTGATCCGCACGTACCGGCCGTAGCTGGTGTCACCGAGGTTGGTGACGATGTCGACCGTGCCCGGGGCGCTGGCCTTGACCGGCATGCCGTGATCGCCGGACCGGTTGAAGTCGATCGCGTAGGCCGGGCTGTGGTTGGTCCGGGTCTGCCCGGACCACGTCTGGTTGCACGGGAAGGGCGTCCGGAACGAGGGGGCCGCCGACGCCGGGGACGCCGGGACCAGGAACGTCGCAGCCAGCATCATGCCGGCACTGAGGGCACTCGCCAGACGGATCCGCATCCGAGACCTCCATCGTTATATCTGTGGATGTTTCGATGGATCATGGCAGAGCTGACCGGTCCTGGAAAGCTCCGTTTCCCGCGCGGCGTGGTCGTACCGCGGATCCACGGTGGCCCGATGGCGGAGATTCCGCTGCTCCACCGCGCCCGGCTCAGCTGATCGTCCGGACAGCCGTCCAGCCGGTGGCGGGCATGCCCCATCATGATCCGCATGTTCAAGATCAAGGGCCACGGGCACGGGCACAACCGCAAGCGGAAGAGCAGGCACCTCGACGGCTGCGACGGCTGCTCCGGCTGCGACAACTGCGACGGCCCGGACTGCTGCAACTTCGGCCTCTTCTCGTTCCTGCTGACGCTGGGGGCGACCACGGCCTCGGCGGTGCGCGCGCCGGTGGCGGACCGGGCGGGCCGGGCGGCGATCCTCGGCTACCGGCGCTGGCTGTCGCACCGCTGGCCCGGACAGTGCCGGTTCACCCCCACGTGCAGCGGGTACGGCCTGACCGCCGTCGAGCGGTACGGCCTCGCGGTGGGCGGCCGGATGGCCGCCGACCGCCTCCGCCGCTGCCGGCCGGGCGTCCCCCGGGGCACCCACGACCCGGTGCGCTGATCCGGCACCGCGACCGGGACCGTGGGCGGTGCTCGGCTCCCACCCTCCCGCGCCGGTAGCATGCGCGGATGAGCCGGCACGCCGACCCGATCGAGGCCATGGAACGGTTCCTCGCCCGGACCGCCCCGTACGACGACCCGGCGGGTTCCCCGCCGACCATCGTGGAGCTGCGCAGCGGCCGGCTACGGGGACGGTTCGAGCTGACCGACCGCCAGGTGGCGGCGCTGGCCGAGGCGCTGGACGCCTGGCACGACCCGGACGACGCGGGACGCTGCGGGCAGTGCCACGGTCGCCTCGGGCGTGACCTTCGCTGCCGGGACTGCGGCCACCTGGACGGGATCTTCGGCGCGACAGTCGCGCAGCACGCGGCCCGGGTCGCCGGGCGCGCCGACTGACCCGACGTCACCACCGGCGCCCGGCCGGTCACCCGTGGTATCGTCCGGCGTCCATCAGCTGTCGAGCGCCCGTACGGATCCTGCTGGAAGGACGCCTTCCCGATGCCGGCCGTCCTCACCCCGTCCTCGCCGGTGGGTGCACCGGACCGGCCCGCCGACGTCCCGGTCCCGGCGGGCCCGGCCGGCGACGCGCTGAGCCGCGTCTCCACCACCCTGCCGGTCATGCTCCGCCTGACCTGCGGCCTCGCCGGGGCGGTCGCTGCCCTGGCGGTCCGCACCCCGCCGGTCGAGCCGGTGCCGCTGGTCGTCGCGGTCGTCGTCCTCACCGGCTGGTCGGTCTGGTTCGCCCGGTCGGGCACCCGGTCCGGGCTCACCCCCGGGCTGATCGGGGTGGACGTGGCGTTGACCGTGGTCGTCTGCCTGCTCGTCCCGCACCTGGTCGCCGCCGAGGTGCTTCCCGGTGAGGTGAGCTGGGTGGCGATCCTCGCCAGCACCTCGGTGATCGTCGCCCAGCTCGCGCTGCGCCCCCGCTGGGCGGTGCCCGCCGGCCTCCTGGTCGCCGCCGCGTACGCCCTCGGGGCCCATCGTGCCGGCGACGACGTGGAGGCCGTCGCGCACGCCACCACCCTCGTGGTGCAGACCGCCTCGGCCACCGCGCTCGCCGTGGTGCTGCGCCGCAGCAGCCGCCGGGCGGACGCGGCGTTCGCCGAGCGGCAGCGTGTCCTGCGGGAGGCGCTGATCGCCCGGACCGCCCGGGAGACCGAACGCCGGCAGAACCGGGACCTGCACGACACGGTGCTCTCCACGCTGACCATGGTGGGTCTGGGTGCGGTCCGCTCCGACTCCCCGCTGCTGCGCGCGCGGGCCGCCGCGGACCTGCGTACCCTCGCCGCCGCCGGGATCCCGGCGGACCACGACGTCAGCGCGCCGCCCCGGGGCGACGTGACCCGCCCGACGGTGGACGAGTGGCTGCGCGAGGTGACGGGTCGTTTCCCGGAGCTGCCGGTGGCCCTGGACCTCACGCCGGGCGTCACGGTCCCGGCGGCGGTGGCCGCCGCAGTCGCGGAGAGCACCGCCGCCGCCCTGGCGAACGTGCTGCGGCACGCGCCGGGCGCGGCGGTACGACTGCGCCTGTCCCGGCTCGCCGGCACCGTCGGGACCAGGGACGCGCCGACGGCGGTGACCATCGTGGTCGAGGTGGTCGACGACGGGCCGGGGTTCGACCCGGCCCGGGTGCCGGCCCACCGGTACGGGCTGCGCGAGTCCATCCGGGGCCGGATGGTGGCGGTGGGCGGACGGGCGGTGGTCGACTCGGCTCCCGGCCGGGGCACCCGGATCCGGCTGGAGTGGCCGGATGCGGGCTGAACCGCCGACCACCGCCCCTCCGCCACCGCCGACCACCACCTTTCCGCTACCGCCGACCACCATCCCGGTGCCGTCGACCGTCGACCCGGTCGCCCTGCCCGCCCGGGTTCCGTCGCCACCGGCCGTCGGGCTGGCCGGCGCGGTGGCCAGTGCCTCCGACCGGGGGGCCCGGATCGCGGCCGTGGTGATCGCGTACGGCTGGCACCTCCTGATCAGCCTGCCCGCCATCCTGTTGAACTGGACCGACCTGCGGTGGCCGTGGGTGGTCGGCGGAGGCTGGCTGCTGGTCGCGCTGGCCGGGGCCGTCGCGGCGTGGCGGCTGCTGCGCGACGCGCCGCTGCCGGCGTGGCCGCTGGTGGTGGGACTGCTGGTGGTCGACGCGGCGGTCTTCCCGGCCAGCGGCGAGGCGTTCCTGTTCGCCTCGGCGAACTGGGGCTGGGGCACGGTCGGTTGGTTCGCGCTGCTGTTCCTCTGGGGACGGCCCCTGCGACAACTGGTCGCCACCATCGCCGCAGGTGCGACGATCGCGCTGGTCGCGGTCCTCGCCGGGGGCGCGGACGCCGCCGACCTCAGCCGTTACGCGATGTACGTCTACGGCGTGGCGGTGCTGCCGCTGGCACTCGCCGTCGGCGCGGCGACCCTGACCACGCTCGCCGCCGAACGTGCCCACGCCGCCTCGGCCGGTGCCGCCGTGACCGCCCAGCGGCTCGCCGCCGCACATGCCCAGCGGGAGCGGCGGGAACGGTTGTCCCTGGTCGACGCCACGGCCGGGGAGGTCCTCGCCGACCTGGCCGCCGGCCGGGCCGACCCGGGTGACCCGGCGGTGCAGCGTCGCTGCGCTCTCGCCGCAGCTCGGCTGCGCCGGTTGATCGCCGAGTCCGACGACGTGCCCGACCCGCTGCTGCACGAGTTGCGGGCCAGCGCGGACCTGGCCGAGCGGCGGGGCGTCGTGGTGGACCTGGTCGTCGTGGGGTCCCCGCCGCCGTTGCCGGTCCAGGTGCGCCGCCGACTGGTCGAGCCGCTCGCCGCCGGCCTGGCCGGTGCGCGGGAGCGGGCCCGGCTCACCGTCGTGGCCGGACCGGACAGCGTGGAGATCGGCTTGATCGTGCCGGGACGGGGCATCCTGGAGGAGGTCACGTCCGGCTGGACGGACGACACGGTCGGGTACGAACACGAACACGACGGGGAGGTCGGATGGACGCGGACCCGGTGGCCGGCCCGGTGAGCGGTCCGGTACGCGTGGCGATCATCGACGACCATCCCGTGGTGGTCGAGGGGATCCGGTCGTGGCTCGCCGTCGAACCACGACTGACGGTGGTGGCCACCGGGGACGATCCCGACGTCGTGCTGCGCGACGCCCCGGACGCCGACGTGGTCCTGCTCGACCTGCGGCTGCACGGCCGGATGGCGGTGGACGGCGTCGCCGGGCTGAGCGCGGCGGGACGGCGGGTGGTGGTCTACTCCGAGCACACCGATCCGGGGACGATCCTCGCCGTGCTGGACGCCGGGGCGGTGGCGTTCCTCGCCAAGCACGAGGGACGGGAGCACTGTGTGGCCACGTTGCTGGCGGCGGCGGACGACCGGCCGTACGTGCCGCCCGCGCTGGCCGGCGCGATGGTCGGTGACCCCCGTCCGGACCGGCCGGCCCTGTCCGACAAGGAACGGGAGGCGCTGCTGCTCTGGTTCCAGTCGATGTCGAAGGCGTCGGTGGCCCGCCGGATGCGGATCAGCGAACACACCGTGAAGCAGTACGTCGACCGGGCCCGGATCAAGTACACCCGGGCCGGACGTCCGGCCGCCACCAAGTCGGCGCTGCTCGCCCGGGCAATCGAGGACGGTCTGATCCGTCCGGAGGAGATCGGCGTCTACCAGTCGTACGCGTCGTCCGACCGGCCGACCCCCTAACGGGTGTCATGACACCGGCCCGCCCGGCCGGGAATTCTCGACGGCAGACCGCCCGCACGCCGTGGCCGCCGGGAGGCCGTGATGACATCCGACGACGGATCCCCGTTCTTCATCGCACCGCACCGGTTCGACGCCGACGGGACAGCCGACCAGCCGGTGCTGGACCGGCACCACGAACCGGTCCCCGAGCCGGGTGAGCGGGAGCTCGCGCGGCACCGGCTGACCCTCGCGGGCCACCTGCTCGGCCCCGCCGTCGACCGGCGGCAGTGGTCGCTCACCCAGGCCGCCAGCGTGACCGTCACCGACCGGCGGATCGTGCACGTCTGCGGTGACCTCGCCCTCGCCCCGGTCGGCACCGGCCCCCGGCACCGGCTACGGGCGGCCCGCCCGGCGAGCGGGCAGATCCGCTGGCAGTGGCCGTCCCGGCTGGAGCTGCGTCCGACCGCCCCGGACGGGACCGCCGACCTGCTGGTGGTCTGCGACGCGCTGCGGACGATCGCGCAGCCCGCGCTCGCCCTCGGCGGTCCGGCCCGGGAGATCGCCACGCTGGCCCGGCTGGTCCGGCGGGCGGTGGCCGCGTTCCGGCTGGCCAACCCGACGGTGGTGGAACTGTCGGCGGCCGAGCGGGACGTCCTGCTGCGCCGGGCGGGCACCGGGTCGGTGGCACGCGGCACGACAGTCACCCTGCCCGGGTCGCTGCCGGTGGAGTTCCTCAGCCGGGACGACTACTACCACCCCGCGTCGGGCCGGCTCCGCCGGGTCAGACCGGCGGGGCGACCGGCGGCGGGGCATCCCGGGCCCGCCTGTTGACCGGTTGGTCCGGTGCGGTCAGGGGGTCCGGGCGGGGCGCGGTGGCTTGCCGTCCAGGATGTCGGCCTCCTCCGGGGTGGGCGCGGTGCCGCCGAGGTGCGCCGGCTGCCACCAGGCGTCGTCCGGGCCGGACGGCTGGTCCGGGTACTCCCGCTGGGCCCGGTCGACCAGGGCGACGAGCCGGGCCTTCAGGTCGGCGTTCATCTTCCCGGCGTACTCGTAGTCGGCCGGGTCCAGCGGCTCACCGATCAGGATGGTGATCGGCACGTGCCGGCGGGTGAGCGTACGCGGGCGGCCCTTGGTCCAGAGCCGCTGCCCGCCCCAGAGCGCGACCGGCAGGACGGGCACCCCGGCGTCCTTGGCCATCCGGACGGTGCCGCTCTTCAACTGCTTGATCACGAACGAGCGGCTGACCGTCGCCTCCGGGAAGACGCCGACCACCTCGCCGCGCCGCAGTGCGTCGACCGCCTGGTTGTACGAGCCCGCGCCGGCCTCCCGGTTCACCGAGATGTGCCGCATGCCCCGCATCAGCGGGCCGGAGACCTTGTGCGTGAAGACCGACTGCTTGGCCATGAAGCGGACCAGCCGCTTCGACTCCTGCGCGCCGAGACCGCAGAAGATGAAGTCGAGGTAGCTGACGTGGTTGGCGGCCAGCACCGCCCCGCCGGTACGCGGCACGTGGTGCGCACCCTCCACGGTGATGCGCAGGTCGAGGACCCGGAACATCGTCTTGGCGGCGGCGATCACGGGCGGGTACACGAGTTCCGGCATGTCGCGACATTACCCTGCCGGCCGGTTTCGGAAGCCTGGCCGACGGCGTCCGCGACGGTCAGGTCGCCGCCGCGCGGAGCCGTTCACGGTCCGGTCGCGGCGGCGGCCCGGTTCACTCGGGGTGGTGCTCCACCCGCAGCCGGCCCCGGGCGAAGGCGTCCACCCGGCCCCACCGACCAGGGATGTCCAGCACCTCGATCCGGCCCATGCCGACCGGCAGCCGGGGATCCACCGCGAGGTGCCCCTCGTGCGGCTCGATGCCGAGCATCGTCCGGATCAGCAGCAACGGGGTGCCCGTCGACCAGGCCTGCGGGGAACACGCCGTCGGATACTCCACCGGGAACTTCGTCAGGTCCCGGTGGTAGCCGCCGAACGCCTCCGGCAGTCGCCCGTCGAAGTAGCCGGACGCGGCGATGATGCCGTCGGCGACCTGGGCCGCCTCCTCGGCGAAGCCGTACCGGCGCAGGCCCCAGGCGATGAACGAGTTGTCGAACGGCCAGATCGTGCCGTTGTGGTAGCCGATCGGGTTGTACCGGGCCTCCCCCTCGGCGAGGGTGCGCACGCCCCAGCCGGAGAAGAGCCGGGGCCCGACCAGGTGCTCCGCGACCTTCGCGGCGCGTTCCTCGGTCACGATGCCGCTCCACAGCAGGTGCCCGATGTTGGAGCTGAGCGTGTCGACCTGCCGCCCCTCGACGTCCAATGCGATGGCGTAGTACTCGCCGTCCTCCACCCACCACTCGCGGTTGAAGCGTTCCTTCAGGTCGGCGGCCTCCCGCTCCAACTGGTCGGCGTACCCGGGGTCGTTCCAGAACTCCCGCGCCAGCCGGGCGGCGCGCATCTTCGCGTCGTACGCGTAACCCTGCACCTCGCAGGTCGCCCGGGGGAAGCCGGGCAGCCGGCCGTCACGGTAGGAGATGGAGTCCCAGGAGTCCTTCCAGCACTGGTTCTCCAGGCCGGTGTCGGTGTTGCGGCGTTCGTACCAGATGTAGCCGTTGCCGACCAGGTCGGCGTAGTCGTCGATCCAACGCAGCGCGGCCCGGCTCTCCCGCTCCAACTCCCGGACCAGGTCGGCGTCCCCGGTCCACTGCTCGTACTCGTCGAGCAACACCACGAACAGTGGGGTGGCGTCCACCGAGCCGTAGTAGGGCGAGTGCGGTTGTTCCTCGAACGCGGCCGTCTCGCCGTACCGCATCTCGTGCAGGATCCGACCGGGGTCCTCGTCCCGGAAGTCGTCGAAGCGGCTGCCCTGCAACGTGGCGAGGACCCGCAGCGTGGTCCGGGACAGCTCCGGCGTGAAGGGCAGCGTCTGGAGGCAGGTCAGGATGCTGTCCCGGCCGAACATGGTCATGAACCAGGGCAGGCCGGCGGCCGGGAGCGCCCCGGGCACGGAGGTCGGCACGAACCGCAACGCCGCCAGGTCGACGAGGCTCCGCTGGTACGTCCGGGCGAGCGTCTCCCACTCGCAGTTCACCTTCGGCGCCCGGGCGATCCACTCCTGGAGGTCGTGCTGGAGCGCGAGCCGGTCCTCGCCGTGTGCCCGCGCGCCGAACCGGATGTCCCGGCCACCCGGACCCAGGATGAGCGTGTGCACCTCGATCCGGGTGTGCCACTGCTCGTTGGGTTCCAACCGCACCGAGTACGTCAGACCCCGCGCGTCGAACCGGGCGGTCTCGGACGACGTGATGGCCGTCTCCCGGTTGAAGTTGCCGCGCCGGTAGCCCAGTCGGAGCCGGTCGGGCTGCACGTCGGTGTAGAACTCGCCCTTCTTGTTCAGGATCTCGTCCTTGACCTGGAACAGGTCGGCGAAGTCCGAGGCCGCCTCGATGCGGATCTCCAATTCCACCGGTTGCTCGTCGTGGTTGAGGACGGTCAGCTCCTCGCGGAAGCTGCCCCCGACCGCCCGCTCCCGGATGATCGACAGCTTCGCGTCGGTGTAGTGGGTGGCCGTTCCCGGCACCAGGAAGAACCGGGCCTCGTAGTACTGGAGGTCGTCGTAGGAGAGCGCGTTGAGCCGTTCCCCGTTGAGGGTCAGGACCCAGGTGGAGAGGTAACGCGTGTCACTGAAGAAGAGACCGGTCGGCTCGGTCGGCGTCGCCTCGATGTCGCCGGTGTCCTCGCAGACCACGAAGGTGTTTCCGTCGAGGATCCGGACCATGTTGCTCTGTCCCATCAGGACGCTCCCTTCGCGCCGACCCGCTGCGGCCCCCGGGTGCCCGGCGGGCTGGGGAAGATTCGCTCCACCTGCACCATCAGCCGGGTGCTGCCGGTGACCGTCAGGTCGCCGCGCAACAGCGACGCGATCCCGTCCTCCCGCCCGGTGACGATCTGCTCGAAGAGGTCCGGGCTGATCCCGATGATCGTGTCCGCCTCCCGGTCCTCCCGGTCGACCCGCAGCCGCCCCCGCTCGATGGCGAGCAGCCAGTGCGTCGTCCGCGCTCCTTCGTGCAGGTCGAAGCGGACCGTCCCGGACGTCTTCTCCAGCAACGGCTCGAATCCCCGCCGATTCAGGTCCTCGAAGAACCGAGTGATCGCGTCCGCCATCGGCGTCCCTCCCCGTCGTTCCCGTCCGGTCTCGGGCGGCGACGCTCCGCCGCCCGAGCAGGGTCCCCGCCAGGAAGCACGGCAATCTCACCCGGATCGGGTGAACGTCGTGCCGGGGCGTCGACGTCGGGCACCGCCCGCCACCCCGGGATCGTGCCGGGACGTCGACGTCAGGCACCGCCGGCCACCCCGGGCCCGCACGACCACTGCACGCGAACGCGCCGGCCCCGTGCGGGAACCGGCGCGCCGTGCACGCGACCGCCGTCGACGGTCAGTTGTTCGGGTCGTCCGCGCTGATGTTGGCGAGCACGGACTGCGGCTCGCGCTCGACCGCAAGATCACCGATGGAGATCAGGCCGATCAGCCGCCCGCCGTCCATCACCGGCAGCCGGCGTACGGCATACGTACGCATCAGGTCGGCGGCGGCCACCGCGTCGTCGTACTGGCTGACCGTGACCAGGTCGGTGCTGGTGATCTGGCGCAGGGTGGTGCGGTCCGGGTCCCGCTGTGCGGCCACCCCCCGCACCGTGATGTCCCGGTCCGTGACGATGCCGACCACGTCGTCACCATCGGTAACCACCACGTCCCCGATGGCGCTGTCCCGCATCTCCTGGGCCGCCGCGGTGAGCGTGTCGTTGGCATCCATGGTCACCAGACGGGTCGTCATGAAATCTCCGACGGTAGTCATGCTGCTCCCCTCTCGGTGTCGGCCCGCCGTCTACCCGTCCCGTCCCCCGGGTAACACCGGCCGAGGTCCCCGGACGTCGGAGTCACGCAGTCATCACAGTCCCCGGAAGCCGCAGTCCCGCAGTGATCACAGTCCCCGGACGCCGCAGTCCGCAGCGATCAGTCTCCGGGGATGCCGACCACCCGCTCGACGCGCAGCCGCAGCACCATCCGGCCCTGCTGCACCATCGCCCGCCGGTAGTCGTCCCAGTCCGGGTGTTCGCCGCGCACCGCACGGTAGAGCCCGACCAGTTCCTCGACCACCTCGTCGTGCGGATCGGCGGCCACCGGAGTCAACTCGCCCCGGACCTGGGCCGCCGTGTACGTCCAGCCGTCCCCGCTGCTGACGTGGAAGCTGGCCCGGGGATCGCGACGCAGGTTGGCCGTCTTGGCCCGGGTGCCGGTCACCGAGACGCGGATCAGGCGCTCCGCCCGGTCGAAGCTGTAGACCACGGTGGACTGCTGGGGACTACCGTCCCGCCGGATCGTCGCCAGCACTCCCAGCGAGTGGGCGGCGATGGTGTCGACCAGCTTGTCCTCGCGCTCGGCGTCCGTCACGGATTCCTCCAAAATCGGGTCGGCCCGTCTACCGTCTACACCCCTGCGGTCACACCCCATCCAACACGATCGACCTCGCATGCCGCCGAAGACGGACGGGCCACCCGGGTACGCGCGTGGCCACCCACCGGGACGGCGGGTGGCCACGTGAGCGGTCGACCGGGCACGTGCGGCCCGGGACGGGTCAGCTGTTCTCGGCGGCGATCAGCTCGGCGATCTGGACCGTGTTCAGTGCGGCGCCCTTGCGCAGGTTGTCGTTGGAGCAGAAGAACGACAGCCCGTGCTCGACGGTCTCGTCAGCCCGGATCCGACCCACGTACGTCGGATCCTGACCGGCGGCCCGCAGCGGGGTCGGTACGTCGGCGAGCGCCACCCCCGAGGCGTCGGCGAGCAGCTCACGGGCGCGCTGCGGGGTGATCGGCCGGGCGAAGCGCGCGTGGATCTGCAACGAGTGGCCGGTGAAGACGGGCACCCGGACGCAGGTGCCGGCGACCTTCAGACCCGGGATTTCGAGGATCTTGCGGCTCTCGTTACGCAGCTTCTGTTCCTCGTCGGTCTCGCCGGACCCGTCGTCGACGAGCGACCCGGCGAGCGGAAGCACGTTGAAGGCGATCGGTTCGGCGAAGGAGCGCGGCGCGGGGAACTCCACGGCGCTGCCGTCGTAGGTCAGCGCGGTCGCCTCGCCGGCCACCTTGCGGACCTGCTCGTCCAGCTCCGCCACGCCGGCCAGGCCGGCGCCGGAGACCGCCTGGTAGGTAGCGACGACCAGGCTGGTCAGCTCGGCCTCGGCGTGCAGCGGACGCAGCACCGGCATCGCGGCCATGGTGGTGCAGTTGGGGTTGGCGATGATGCCCTTCGGGCGGACGGCGGCGGCGTGCGGGTTGACCTCGGCCACGACCAGCGGCACGTCCGGGTCCATCCGGTACGCGGAGGAGTTGTCGATCACGACGACGCCGGCCTCGGCGACCCGGGGGGCGAGTTCCTTCGACGTGCCCTTGCCGGCCGAGAAGAGCGCGACGTCCAGCCCCCGGTAGTCGGCGGTGGCCGCGTCCTCCACGGTGATCTCGCCGTCGCCCCACGGCAGGGTGCGTCCCGCCGACCGGGCCGAGGCGAAGAGCCGCAGCTCGTCCACCGGGAAGTGCCGTTGCGCCAACACCTGTCGCATGACGCCACCGACCTGGCCGGTGGCCCCCACAATGCCGATCCTCATGTCCGCGAGGCTACCCAGGCCGGGGCCCGGACCGGGAACGCTTTCCCACGGCCCGGACCCCGGACGACGCACGTCACACCGCCTGGGCGACGGTCAGGGGACCGGCGTGCCGCTCCCCTGACCGTCAGAGCGTGGCGTCGACAACCTCGCCGAGGCCGGTGGCCACCAGCTCGTCCCGGATGACCGCCGCGTCGCCCTCGACCACCAGGGTCAACGCCTCCGGGTGCAGGTGCGCGGCGGCTGCCGCGGAGACCTGCTCGACGTCGGCGGAGAGCAACGACTCCCGCAGCCGGGCGTGGTAGTCGTCGGGTAGCCCGTGCACCACCAGGGTGGTCAGCGCCGAGGCGATCGCCCGGGGGGACTGCAACTCGACCGAGAGCTGCCCGGCCCGCCAGGAGCGGGCCACCGCCAGCTCCTCCTCGGTCACCCCGGTGAGCTGGGTACGGGAGATCTCCCCCACCGCCTCGACCAGCGCGGGGGCGGTGACCGCGGTCTGCACCCCGGAGGCGACCGCGAACCGGCCGAACCGGCGGGAGGTGGCGAAGTCGCCCCGGATGCCGTACGTGTAGCCGTGCACCTCGCGGATCAGGTGGTTGAGCCGGGAGGTGAAGGCCCCGCCGAGGACCGTCCCGGCGAGCGCGGTCGGCACGTGGTCCGGGTGTGCCCGGTGCGGGGCGGGGTGACCGAGGCGCAGCGTGGACTGCACCGACCCGGGGCGGTCGACCAGCAGGATCCGCCGGCCCTCCCGCAGCGTCACCGGGACCGGTCCCTCCTGCGGCGCCAAGCCGCCGCCGGCACCGGCGAAGGCCGCCGCGCCGAGCGCGTCCAGGTCGATCCGCTCCAGGTCACCGGCGACGACCAGGGTGCCCGGCCGGAGGAACCACTCGGAGTGGAAGACCCGCACGTCGTCGACGTCCAGGCCGGCCACCGAGTCCGGGTCGCCGTACATCGGGCGGCCGTGCCGGACGTCCGCGCCGTACAGGTCGGCGCGGAGCACCGCGTCGGCACGCGGGCCCGGGTTCGCCCAGTCCATCCGCAGCGCGGTGGCCTCGTCGTCGCGTACCCGCAGGATGTCGGCCGGGTCGAGGCGCGGCGTACGGACCGCCTCGGCCAGCAGCTCCACGGCGGCGCTCAGCCGGTCCACCGGCACCTGCACGCTGACCTGGAAGGAGTCCCAGTCCAGCCCGATCACCAACTCGGTGCCGAGGGCCTCGATGGCCAGCGCGTACGCGGTGGCGTCCCGCTGCGCGGTGCCCTCCTCGACGGCCTTGGCGAGCACCCCGCCGAGCCCTTCCCGGCCGAGCGGTTCCCGTCCGGCTCCGGCGTCGAGCAGCAGCAGCGCCACCGCCAGGTTCTGTCCGGGCAGGTGCGCGGCGACGACCTCCCCGCCGGCCACCGTCCGGCGGGTCACCGTCGGGAACCGGTACGGGCGGGCGACGCCCGGACCGGGACGTTCGGCGATCAGGCTCATCGGGGCTTCCTTCCGTTCACGACTGCGGGCCCGTGGGCGGCGGGGCTCACGCGCCCTCCTTGGGCAGGTAGCTGAGGACCGCGCGGTCCCGGGGCGCGAGCACCTCGGCGGCGACCTCGGCGATCTGCTCCGCAGTGACCGCGAGCCAGGCCGGCAGCCGCTCGGCGGCACGGGCCGGGTCGCCGAACTGGGTGGCGTACCGGCTGAGCACGTCGGCACGACCGTCCACGGTGGACATCTGCCGCCACCAGGAGGTGGTGAGCAGTGCCTTGGCCCGGTCCAGCTCGGTGGCGGTGACCGGCACGCTGACCAGCTCGTCGACCACCTCGGCCAGACCGGCCTCCAGCCGTTCGGCGTCCACCCCGGGGCGGGCGGTGGCGGTGGCGATCAGCGGGGCCGGCGCGTGCGCCAGGTCCACCCCGTACGCGCCCACCAGGTCGGGTTGGGCGATCCGCTCGCCGTCGGCGAGCCGCTGGTAGAGGCGGCTGCCCCGACCGCTGCCGAGCACGGTGGCGAGGACGGTCACCACGTCGTACCCGGGGCTGCCGAAGGGGTGGGTGCGGTGGGCGAGGAGCACCCGGGGTGCGGGCACGTCGGCGGTGACCGTCTCCCGGACCGGCTCCCCGGTCCCGACGACCGTGTGGCCGTCCGGCGCGGGCGGGATGTCGGCGCGCGGCGGGACCGCCCCGAAGTACCGCTCGGCCAGCGCGAAGACCTCCTCGGCGCGGGCGTCGCCGACCACCGTCAGCACCGCGTTGTTCGGCGCGTAGTAGGTGCGGTGGAAGTCCTGGAAGGTGGCCAGGTCGGCGGCGTTCAGGTCGGCCATCGACCCGATCGTGGCGTGGTGGTACGGGTGTCCCGGTGGGTAGAGCATCGGCAGCAGCCGCAGCCACGCGTCGCCGTAGGGGACGTTCTCGTAGCGCTGCCGTCGCTCGTTCTTCACCACGTCGCGCTGGTTGTCCAGCGTCTCCTGGGTCAGCGCCGGCACCAGGCCGCCCATCCGGTCGGCCTCCAGCCAGAACGCCAGTTCCAGGTGCTCGGCGGGGACGGTCTCGAAGTAGTTGGTCCGGTCCGGGTTGGTGGTGGCGTTGAGCGAACCACCGGCTCCCTGGACCAGCTTCATGTGCTCGGTCTTGGCGACGTTCACCGACCCCTCGAACATCAGGTGCTCGAAGAGGTGGGCGAAACCGGTCTGGCCCGCCGGCTCGTGCCGGGAGCCGACGTCGTACCAGAGGTTCACCGCGACCGCCGGGGCGGTGCGGTCCTCGCTCACCACCACGCGCAGGCCGTTGTCCAGTCGGGTCGTCTCGATCGGCCAGGGGTAACCGCTGTCGGGCATGGCACGACGCTATCCGATCGCCCCTGCCGGAGAGTGTCGACCGGCTCCGGGCGCCCCGGCGGTTCGGTCCGGACACCACGACCTCCGGGCCGCCGTACGCCGGCACCCCCGTGTGCCAGCGTGGTCCGGTGCCGCTGCCGCCGGTCAGTCCGGCGGCTCGATCGGGGTCACCGTCTCCTCCGAGGTGCGCCTCTCCAGCACGGTGTCCGGGGCGGCGTTCCGGTCCGCCTCCCGCCGGTCCGACTCGGCGAGGATGGCGCGCGCCTGTGCCTCCGGGTCGTCACTGCCCACCGCCCGTTCCTCCGGCAGCAGGTGCACGGCGCGGGACGCCACCCGGTCCTGGTTGTTCAGCTCGTCACTCATGGCGGCCCTGATACCCCACCGCCCCTCCCGCTAAGCCGCATCCGAGCGCCGGCAGCCGCCGGCCGAGGCCCGCGCATCCCACCATCCGGTACGCCCGGATGATGTTCCCGACGCCACCGCGACACGGAGCCGGAGCGCCGAATCCCAGCATGAGAGACACGGATTCGACCGGTCACACCGCCCCTCCGGCTCCACCACCCGACACCTCCCGCCGACGCCCCGGGCGCTCCGTCCGCCCGCCCCGACCACCCCGACCGCCTGCGGGGACAGGGCCGTCCGGGCCGGTAGAGCACTCCCGGAAACCCTCTCGGGGCGACGACGCAGACCGGTCGACGTCATCGACATCTGCGAAAACGACGGAGGGCTCCGTCCATGATCGGACGGGCTCCCGGCGCATCCGTCGGGTAGGCTGGTCGCCGTGACTCGCTCGTATCGATGGTTTAGCCAGCCGGCTCAGGAGCCGGTGACGCGACCATGAGCTGACGTCACCACTCTCCGAGCCGGCCAGGCGGGGGATCAGGCGGTCCTCCTGCCCTCTTGCCTACGAGCAGCCGGCTCGGTCTCGGGCGCCGGCCCCGGGAGTGGTCGGCGGAAGGAAACCACCGTGACGACCCCGGACACCGATCGCGTCATCGATCAACGGATCGAACGGATCGTGCCGTTGACCACCCCCGCGCTACTCCACCACGAGCTACCCCTGGACGCCACGCTCACCTCGGCCGTGCTCACCGGCCGCCGGGCGGTCAGCCGGGTGCTGGACCGTACCGACGACCGACTGCTGGTCGTGGTCGGCCCGTGCTCGGTGCACGACCCGGTCGCCGCCCTCGACTACGCCCACCGGCTCCGCGAGGCGGCCGCGCGGCACGCCGACGACCTGCTGGTGGTCATGCGCGTCTACTTCGAGAAGCCGCGCTCCACCGTCGGCTGGAAGGGCCTGATCAACGACCCGGGCCTGGACGGTTCCGGGGACGTCAACAAGGGCCTGCGGCTCGCCCGCGCGCTCCTGCTCGACGTGCTCCGACTCGGCCTGCCGGTGGGCTGCGAGTTCCTCGACCCGATCACCCCGCAGTACATCGCCGACACGGTGGCCTGGGGAGCGATCGGCGCCCGCACGGTGGAGAGCCAGGTGCACCGGCAGCTCTCCTCCGGCCTGTCCATGCCGATCGGCATGAAGAACCGGCCGGACGGCAGCATCGGCACCGCCGTGGACGCGATCCGCGCCGCCGGGGTGCCGCACGTCTTCCCGGGCATCGACGTCTCCGGCACGCCGGCCATCCTGCACACCCGGGGCAACGCCGACGGGCACCTGGTGCTGCGTGGCGGCAGGGGTGTGCCCAACTACGACGCCGACTCGGTGGCCGGCGCGCTGGCCCAGCTCCGGGCGGCCAACCTGCCGGAGCGGGTGGTGATCGACGCCAGCCACGACAACAGCGGCAAGGACCACCGTCGCCAGCCGGTGGTCGCGGCGGACGTGGCCGAGCAGCTCGCCGCCGGCCAGCGCGGCATCGTCGGGATCATGCTGGAGTCGTTCCTGGAGGCGGGGCGGCAGGATCTCCACCCGACCCGGGACCTGACCTACGGTCAGTCGATCACCGACGCCTGCCTCGGCTGGCAGGACACCGCCGAGGTGCTGGAGACCCTGGCCGGTGCCGTCCGCGCCCGTCGTGCCCGCACCCCGCAGGCTCCGCCCGCTCCCACCGACCCCCGTCTGCCCACCCCCGCCTGACCCCCCACCACCCGGGGCGGGGCGGGAAGCACAGCGCCGCCCCGGGCGAGCCCGGGGCGGCGCTGGTGTCGGTGTGCAGGTCGCCTCTCGGCGAGTGGCGCGACGCGGCTCCAGCCGGACGGTATTCCGCGAAGGCTGTTAGGTGAGGCCCGGGGACACTGGTCACACCGACACCTGAGTCAACGGGCCGGGTAGCCCCGGTGTTCCGGGTGGGAGTGTGGCCTGGGTCACATGCCGGTCGCTGGACGTCGGCAGAGCTCGTCCCGGACTGCCGCCCGTCGCGGACCACGGGAAAGCCGGCGGCCGCCGGCGGCGGGCGGGGCGTCGTGACGTTTGACCGATTCCGGCACGGGTAGCTGATCACGTGACCGACGAACCAGCCAGCCAGATGATCGACGACCTGCTCGACGACATCTACCACGGGCAGGAACGGATCAGCCAGGCCGAGATCCAACGCCGGGCGGTCGCGGCCGAACTCCCCGCGGACCTGCTGACCCGCATCTCGGCCCTGCCACAGGGCGAGTACGCGATGGACGAGGTGTCCGACCTGCTCGGCGGCTCGGCGGTCTGAGGCGCGGCCGCAGACCGACCACGGAGAGGACAGCGACGATGACCGATCGGGACGACGAGCAGAAGCGGATGCCCGCTCTCGGCCAGCCCCCCGAGGGCCTGGACACCACCCCCGAGCCCGACTTCGCCAACGAGCACGACCGTACGGCGGTCGATCGGGAGATCGTCACCGGTGAGGACGAGGAGGAGCGGGAACCGGAGTCGCCACGCGGCTGGTCCGGCATGCAGCGCTGACTCTCTTCCGTCCGGAGCGTCGACCGTCGGGAACGGCATGCCGACGACCCACCGGAAACGGGGGCCGATGGCCCCCGTTTCCGCCGTCCGACCCCGTCCGCCCGGCTTCAGTCCTCCCGCCTGCCGCCCTCGGCGGCCTGCTGTGAGACGGCGTACGCCATCTGGAGGAAGTCGGAGGCGGCTACCGCGGTCAGCGCCGTGGCGACCAGCCGGGTCAGCCGGGGCGCGAGGACGAGCCCGCCGGTGAGTCCGGTGGCCACCCAGACCGCCAGGCAGAACGGGCAGCTCAACAGTTCGCCGATGGCGTGCCGGGTCGAACTGCCGGAGTCACGGACCTGCTCCATCACCTCGCCGCTGCCGCTCGGCCGGTCGTAGCGGGTGAACGGGGCCCGCAGCGGGCTGGTCACCGCGTCCTTGGAGAGCAGCCGGCTCAGCTTGTGGGTGGCGATGCTCAGCAGCACCACGTCGGCCGGCGCGGGCCGATCCGGCACCGGCCGACCGGTGGCCCTCACCACTGCGGCGAGCGCCCCGGTGACCCCGGCGTAGGTGCCCATCGCCACCAGGTAGCCGCCCAGCGGCCGGTGTTCGTGCGGCGCGTACGCCCGGCGTAGCCGCGCCACCCTGTCCCTCAGGCCGCTCTGCGTCACCACGTCTCTCCTTGCCTCGCTACGAACGTGCTGTGCCACGAACGGGCGACGGCCCGCGTCCGGACGGGGGTCAGCCGGCGGTCAGGTTCTCGGCGACCTCGCGGGCGAGGTTGGTGAGGGTCTCCTCCGCCAGCGCGTCGGTGTCCTGTTCCTCGGATCCACCGGTCAGGTCGAGCCGGACCCGGGCACCACCGGCGTCCGCCGGCTCGACCTGGATCTCGGCCGACCATCCCGGCGCGGAGCTGCTGCTCCACCGGGCGCGCAACCCGTCCGGCACGACCTGTGGCCGCTCGGCACCGTCGGTGCGCAGCGGCTCGGGCAGCCAGGCCGTCGCCCGGTCGGGATCGGTGGCGGTGTTGAAGACCACCTCGGGCGGGGCGGACATGCCCCGCTCACGTGCCGCCATCAGGCGTCCCGCAGACGGCTCGGGTCGACCTCACGACCGGGGTGGCGCGCCAGGTACTCCGTCTCCAGTTCGGCGGTGCGTCGCAGGTGGGTGGCGAGCGCGGAGTCCGCCGCGTGCCGCAGGGTGTCCAGCCGGGTGCGGTGCAGGCTGTGCATCTCGCGGATCAGGTCCTCGTCACCAAGTTCGGCGGGGTCGATCCCGAGCAGCTCGGGGTCGGCACCGGTGTCGGTGACGGCCATGTCGTGCAGGTGGTCACCGTCCCATTCCGGAAGCCGCTGCTCCGGGCTGGCGTCGCCCGCCGTGCCCTGCGGGAACCCGTCCTGTCGTACCGATCCGGTCATCGTCGCCCCCCTGATCTCGTTTGGGCTGGCATCTAGACGGATGCCCACACCGGAGGGCACCAAACCACCCAGCCGACGCGGGACTACGACGTCGTGTCGGAGTCGCCGGGTCGGCCCGGTACCCTCGTTGCCATGAAGCGGCTCTGGACACCGGCGTGGATCTTCCGCCACGTGGCCATGGTCGTGCTGGTCGTCGGGTTCTGCGCGCTGGGCTGGTGGCAGATCAGCCGGGCCGCCGCCGGTAACAGCTCGAGCTGGGCGTACGCGGTGGAGTGGCCGATCTTCGCCGCCTTCGTGGTCTTCGTGTGGTGGCGGGAGATCCGCCACACGCTGCGCGGAGAGCCGACCCCGGACGAGCCGGCCGGCGCGACGGCTCCGTCCGACCAGCCGGCAGCCACGCTCGCGACGGCCTCGGGCCCCGGCCTGACGGCGACCGCCGGGACATCGTCCACGACGCCCACCACCCCGGTGGTACGCCGCCCGGTGCGGGTCGTCCGGGCGACCGTCCCGGCCAGCGACGGCGAGGACGCCGACCTGGCCGAGTACAACCGCTACCTGACATGGTTGAACGCCAACCCGGGCGCGCGACCCGGTGACTTCCCCGGCTGAGCCGGGGCGGAAGGACGGAAGGACCGTGGGCGCAGCCCTTACCCGGTACCGCGTGATCGCCTGGATCGTGGGCGTGGTGCTGATCCTGCTCGTGGTGATCGGTATGCCGTTGAAGTACGGGTTCGACGACCCGATCGTGGTCGAGACGATCGGACCGGCCCACGGCTTCCTCTACATGGTCTACCTGGCTGCCGCGTTCGACCTGGCCCGTCGGGCCGACTGGTCGCTGAAGCGGATGGCGCTGGTGATGCTCGCCGGCACCGTGCCGTTCGTCTCGTTCTACGCCGAACGTCGGGTCAGCCGCTGGGTGACCACGGACACCCGCACCCCCCAGCCCGTGGCCGGCTGACCTCCACCCCTGCTACCAGCACAGCACTTTCGTTCTCGGATTAGGAGTTCGCCCCTCGTGTCGTCGTCGCTTCGGATCCTGCTGCGCTCTCTGGTGATCGGTGGTCTGGTCGCCGTCCTGCTCGCCCCGGCCTCGGTGGTCCGGGCAGAGCCGACACCGGCCGAGCTGACCCGGCGGATCGACCGCGCCTCGACCGAACTGGAACGGGTCGTCGAGTCCTGGAACAAACTCAACGAGGACATCAAGGCCAACCGGGCGGCGGTGGCGAAGCTGACCACCCGGATCGGGCCGCTGGAGCAGCAGGTGGCGCAGGGCCGTGCCGACGTCGACCGGTACGCGGTGACCGCGTACAAGACCGGCGGGCTGGGCACCACCGAGGTGCTGCTGCGCACCGGCGACCGGTCCGCCCTGCTCGCGCGGATGGGCACCCTCGACCAGGTCACCCGGCGCCGGGAGCAGCAGGTCGCCGGGCTCGGCGCGGACCGCCGCAAGCTGCTCGACGCCAAGGTGCGGCTGGAGGCCACGCTGGCCCGGCAGGCCGCCCAGTCCCGGGAACTGGCCGCCGGGAAGAAGCGGATCGAGCGTGACCTGAGCCGCCTCTACGAGCTGCGCCGACAGGCGTACGGGGCGGCCACCGAGAAGCCCGCCCGCCCGGCGACGCGGCCGAAGAGCCCAGCCGTCTCCGGCAAGGCCGGCGTCGCCGTCCGCTACGCCTACGGGGCGCTCGGCAAGCCGTACCGGTGGGGCGCCGAGGGCCCGAACGGGTACGACTGCTCGGGGCTGACCCTGGCCGCCTGGCGGGCCGCCGGGAAGTCGCTGCCGCACAACGCGGCGAGGCAGTGGAAGGCCACCGCCCGGGTCAGCCGCGCCGATCTACGCCCCGGCGACCTGGTCTTCTACCGTGGTCTCGGGCACGTGGCGCTCTACGTCGGCGGCGGAAAGGTGATCCACGCTCCGACCTTCGGACGCAACGTCGAGATCCGGGACGTCGACCTGATGTCCCCGTACGGCTACGGCCGGGTGCGCTGAGCGGCCCAAGTACAGCCGAACGGCCGGGTGCGGTGAGCGCGCCCGCACCCCGGTACGCAGAACGGCCGGCATCCGCCTTCCGGACGCCGGCCGTTCGCCGTCGTTGCCCGCCACTCGGACGGACGGATGTCAGGCCGCCCGAAGCCCTTCCGCCCGGGCCAGCTCACGCAGCCGGCCGAGCGCCTGGATCTCCAGCTGCCGGATCCGCTCCCGGGAGAGCGAGAATCGCGACGCGACCTCGGTCAGCGAGTGCTCCCGCCCGTCCTCCAGGCCGTACCGGGCCCGCATGATGCCCGCGGACCGGTCGTCGAGGTGGTTGAGCAGGCCCTCGATGCGCTGCCGCTCCAGGCCGGTGAGGACGATCTCCTCCGGCGAGGGCGCGTCGCTGTCGGCCACCAGATCACCCAGGTTGGTGTCGCCGTCGTCGCCCACCGGGGTGTCCAGCGAGACGGTGTCCTGCGACCAGCGGATCAGCTCGTTGACCCGCTCGACGGTGACGCCGAGCGCGGCCGCGACCTGCTCCGGCTCCGGGTCGCTGCCCAGCTCACGGGTGAGCTGACGGGCCACGTTGCGCATCCGGTTGACGTCCTCGACCAGGTGCACCGGCAGCCGCACGGTGCGCTCCTGCTGGGCGATCGCCCGGCTGATCGCCTGACGGATCCACCAGGTCGCGTAGGTGGAGAACTTGTAGCCCCGCTCGTAGTCGAACTTCTCGACCGCGCGGACCAGACCGGTGTTGCCCTCCTGGATCAGGTCCAGCATGGGCATCCCGGAGCGGACGTAGCGGCGGGCGATCGACACGACCAGCCGCAGGTTCGCCCGGATGAACAGGTCCTTGGCCCGCTCCCCCTCGACGACCACCCGCTCCAGCTCGTCCCGGTCGACACCCTCCGGGATCCGGTCCTCGCCGATCAGGTGCTCCGCGTAGAGGCCCGCCTCGATCGCCTTGGAGAGGTCGACCTCCCGGGCGGCGTCCAGCAGCGGCGTCCGGGAGATCTCGTGAAGGTAGACTCCGACCAGGTCACGCTCCTCGGCGACCTCGTCGGTTCGCATGCCGATGTTCTTGTCCACGTTGCCCACGGTCCCCTCGCTCGCGCCGGTTGCCCGGTTCCTTGCCATCCCCACGTCCATCAGCCCTCCCCCGTAATCTCCGCTGTGCCCACCGGTGCTGACACCTACACAACAGATGGGACGCGTCGGGGATTCCATGTCATGAGTCGAAACTGTCACGAATGCCTGAGTGCTAGCTGAAAGCACGGTTGACGTTTGCTGTCAACACCCCGCCGGATGGTCGTCGGCGGGCACGGTGCGGGGCGGCGTGACGGCCGGGCGCTCCCCTGTCATGGCACCATCGGGTACCCGTCCCGCACAGCGACGCACGTCACCGCCGAGCTGCGATTCCGGTCACTGTGACAGACGCACGGGCGGAGCGGTCGGTTCATCCACACCCGGATGATTACCCCGGCCCCGGGTGAAGTATCCCGCCCTCCACGTGACGCGGGCGGATCGGGTGGTCCACGTGGCGCGTAGAGGGGCAGACACGCCCCCGTCCGGGCCGGATGGCGAGTAGAGGGCGAATGCGCCCGTCCGGGCTAGGTGGCGAGCAGGGCGAGCGCGCCGCGTACCTGGTCGGCGGAGCGGGCCAGCGCGGCCCGGGCCTTCGTCACGTCGGCTCCGGAGACCAACGAGACCAGGGCGGTCTTCAGGTCACCGTCGGCCTCGTGCAGGGCCTGCCGGCAGAGTTCCTCGCTGCACCCGGTCGCCTCGACCAGGATCGTGATCATCCGTCCCCGGAGCTTGGCGTTGGTCGCCACCACGTCGATCATGAGGTTCGAGTAGACCCGGCCCAGGCGGACCATCACGGCGGTGGAGAACGCGTTCAGCACCAGCTTCTGCGCGGTGCCCGCCTTCATCCGGGTCGACCCGGTCACCACCTCGGGGCCGGTGTCCACCCCGATGAAGACGTCCACGTCCCGGGCGGCCTCGGCCTCCGGGTTGGCGCAGAGCAGCACCGTCGCGGCCTGCCGGGCCCGGGACGCGGCCAGCGCCCCGAGAACGTACGGTGTGCGTCCGCTGGCGGCCAGGCCGACCACGACGTCACCGGGGGCGACACACTCGGCCGCCTCGGCGGCTCCGGTCGGGTGGTTGTCCTCGGCGTTCTCGACCGCCTGCCACATCGCCCCCTGCCCGCCGGCGAGGTGGGCGCAGAACCAGTGTCGGGGGATGTTGAAGGTGGGGATGAGCTCGACCGCGTCGAGCACACCGAGCCGGCCCGAGGTGCCCGCGCCGAAGTAGTGCACCCGGTGTCCGCCGCGCAGCGCGGTCACCGCGAGGTCGACGGCGGCGGCGACCTCGTCGAGCACCTCGGCCACCGCCGCTGGCGCCCGTCGGTCCGCCTCGTTGATGACCGCGAGCATGTCCCGGGTGGACATCAGGTCGAGATCGGCGCTGAGCGGGTTACGCCGTTCGGTCGGCGCACCCACCCGGACCACCGGGCGAACCTCGGACGGCACCTGGTCGGTGGTCATGCCTTCCTCCGGGTGGAGCCGACGCGGTGGGACTGGACCGCGTTGGCGGTGACCTCCAGGGCCTTCCGGGCCCGGGCACGGTTGCGGGCGGCGACCCCGACGAAGAGGCAGTCGACCACGGTGAGCTGGGCGAGGCGGCTGGCCATCGCCCCGGAACGGTACGTCGTCTCGCGGGCCGCCGTGGTGAGGACGAAGTCCGCGCCGTCGGTGATCGGCGACCGGGGGTAGTTGGTCAGGGCGACGGTGGTCGCCCCCTGGGCGCGCGCCTGCTGCAGCACCTCGATCACGTCCGAGGTCGTCCCGGTGTGCGAGATGCCCAGCGCGACGTCACCCCGACCGAGCAGGGCGGCCGAGGTGAGCGCGGTGTGCACGTCGGGGAAGTAGAAGGCGGTGCGGCCGATCCGGTGCAGCTTCTGCTGGAAGTCCGAGGCGACGAACCCGCTGGCCCCGGCGCCGTAGATGTCGATCCGGCCGGCCTGGGAGATCGCCTCCACCACCTGCTCGCACACGGCCGGGTCGAGCTGCTCGGCCGTCTCCTCGACGGCGCGGGCGTCGTTGAACGCGATGGTGGCGATGATCTGGGCGAGATCGGCACCGGGCGGGATGTCACCCCCGACGACGCGGGCGTCCGGCGGTTCGATCCGGCGCGCCGCCTCGGCGGCGAGCCGGATCCGCAGCTGCGGGTAACCGTCCATGCCGACCGAGCGGCAGAACCGGATCACCGTCGCCTCCGAGGTCTCGGCGGCGGTGGCGAGGTCGGTGATGGTCCGGCGCGCGGCATCGGCCGGGTCGGCGACGACCAGCCGGGCGACGCGCTGCTCGGCCGGTGACAGCGAGGGCAGCAGGCCGCTGATGTGGACGATCAGGCCCCCCGGCTCGTGACTCCGGCTCGCGGAACCGCCCGGCCCGCTTCTCGCTGAGGCACCCGGCTCGTTCCTCGCGGAAATCTTCGGACTCTTCGCCACGGATGAAACTTACTTTCATCAGGCGTAGGCGTCAACCACGATCCGGCTTATCGGGAAAACTCGTTCCGAGTGGTCACCGCCCACCCTCAGCGTGCCATTCCCGCAGGACGGCCGCTTCGTCCGCCGGGTCGAGTCCACCCTGCCGGACGGCCCCGGGATCGGCGTCCATCCAGGCCAGGGTCCTGCGGGCGGTCTCCGCCACCGGCCGGGTGACCAGTCCGGCCGCGAGCGCGGGGCGGGCGTCCCGGGCAAGGAAGCCCGCCCACTCCGCGCCGGGCACCCACAGCGGCAGGGAGCGTTCCCCTGACCAGGGACGAATCTCCCGGGCCTGGAGGAAGTCGGTATCCACCCAGGTCAACCGTGGTTCGGGCGAGCCGACACCGGCCGCGATCCCGCGCAGCGCCTCCGCCCGGGGCACCGCCGCGCCGATGCCGTCGTACGTGCCCGTGAGACCGGTCACGGCGGCGTGCAGGAGCCAGGCGGCCAGGTCGTCGACGTCGACGTACTGCACCGGGTCGTCCGGTGCGCCGGGGGCGAGCACCTCACCACCGGCCGCGAGCCGCCGCACCCAGTACGGGAACCGGTCGCTCGGGTCCTCCGGCCCGATGATCAGCCCGGCCCGGCAGACGAAGAGCCGCTCGACCGCTTCGGCGTACGCCCGCTCGATGCTGACCTTGCACTCGCCGTACCACGTGAAGTCGGGACCGGGCCCGGTCACGCCGTCCGGGGCGGGTGGCAGCAGCGGGGTGTCCGCCACGCCCCCGCCGGGGGCGGCGAAGCCGGCGTAGACGGAGATGCTGGAGACGAAGGACCAGTGGTCGACCCGGTCGGCGAGGGCGGCGATGGTGTGGTGGGTCTGGTCCAGCCAGCGGGTCACGTCGATCGCCGCGTCGAACCGCTCGCCGTCGAGCGGTGCGAGCCCGGCCGGGTCGGACCGGTCCGCCGCGACGAAGCGCACGCCTGCCACGGGTGCGCCCGAGGCGCCCCGGGCGACGCAGGTGACGTCGTGCCCCTGCGCGACGGCGAGCCGCGCCATTGCCCGACCGAGGAACTGGGTGCCACCGAGGATGAGGAGTCGCATGGCGACGATGCTGCGGCCAGGCAGACGGAACCACCAGGTCGGTTAGCCCTGGGCAGACGGGTTACGCCCTGGGCGCAACCGCGTCCCGCGCGGATCCGCCGCCGCGCACGTCCGGGTGTCCCGGCGAGATTCCCCCGCCGCGCACGTTCGGCGTCCCGGCGCACCTCGGCGCACTCCGACCGCCGCCGACGGCGCGGGTGGCCTCCGGCACCGGCCGCACGGAACCGCTAGCGTGTGCCGCATGGCGGAGCGGAGCGTACTGGTCACGGGTGGCACGGGCGGACTGGGCGGCGCGGTGACCGCCGCCTTCACGGCGGCGGGCTGGCGGGTGGTGGTCGCCGACCTGCGTCCGGGCGACGGCGACGGCTCGCTCGCCGTCACCGCCGACCTGACCGACCCGGCCGGGGCGGCCCGGGCGGTGGAGGTGGCCGCGGGCGAACCGGCGGCCCCGCTGCGCGCGGTGGTCAACCTGGTCGGTGGGTACGCCAGCGGTGGGCTGGTGCACGAGACACCGGTCGACGAGTTCGACCGGATGCTCACCCTGAACCTGCGCCCGACGTACCTGGTCACCCGGGCGGCGCTACCCCGGCTGACGGCGGCCGGGGGCGGCGCGGTGGTCTGCGTGTCGGCACGGGCCGCGCTCGCACCCTTCCCCGGCGTGGCGGGTTACGTGACCGCCAAGGCGGCGGTGCTGGCGTTCGCCAACGCGGTCGCGGTGGAGTACCGGGCGAGCGGGGTGCGCTGCAACACCGTCCTGCCGAGCGTGATCGACACCCCGGCCAACCGGGCCGCCCAGCCGGACGCCGACCACAGCCGGTGGGTCGACCCGGCGGAGATCGCCCCGGTGGTGCGCTTCCTGGCCAGCGACGAGTCCGCGCCGACCAGCGGCGCGGCCGTCCCGGTGCACGGTCGCGCCTGACCGTCCCGACGGATGGTCCGGACGGGCGGACGCCCGTACCCGGATCGCCGCGCGGGCCGACGCCCGTGCGGCGGTCACGAGTGGGCCGGGGCCGCCAGTGGGGCGAGCAGGGGTGGCCGGGGCACCGGCGAGCCGGTCGCCGGCAGCCAGGCGGTCAGGTGGTCGCGGATCTGCCGGGTCACCTCGTCCGGAGTCCGGTTGGCGTCGATCACCACGAAGGTCGGGAACTCCGGCAGCGAACGGTACGCCGCGTCGGCCGCCTCGAGGTAGTCGATCGGCTCGTGGTCGGTGCCGCGCCGTTCGATCCGCCGGTACGCCTCCGCCGGCTCGACCGCGAGCAGGAAGGTGATCTGCGGTGCCGGGAAGAGCCGGTAGGCCAGCCGGGCCAGCCGCTCGCCCCGCCGGCCGTCGTGGGCGCGGATGCTGGCGTACTGGCAGACGGCATACCGGTCCATCACCGCCGTCCGACCGGTGAGCAGGGTGCCGAGCAGCGCCCGCGCGATGGCGAGCCAGCGCAGCACCGACTCGACGGTGAGCATGCCGCGGTTGCCCAGCAGCCCCTGGGCGTCACGGCGACCGAGCCGCTGGGCGAGCCGGCCGAGCCAGGCGCGTCCGCCCGCGTTGCGGTGGTAGGTGGCCGGCAGCCCGGCCAGGGTGAGGGCGTCGGCGAGCCGGTGCGCCTGGGTCGTCTTGCCCGAGCCGTCGATGCCGATCAGGGCGACGGCACGCAGTCGGGCCTTGCCGCGCCGCGCCCCCAGTGATCTGGCCACCCTCCCGAGGATATCCGACGCGGGCTTCACACGTAGGCAATCTACGGTCATGCCTACATGAATCAGACTTACTTCGCTTTTTGTCCACGATCCGCTCCGGTGACAGGTGTGGCCGATCGGAATGCCGGGTACGCAACTTCACTGCGACCACCTGTTCCGCCCACCGACCAGGGAGACTTCGATGGCACAAAACGGGGACGCCAGTCTGTTGCACACCCTCAAGCGGGTCGCCGCTGTGCTGAAGCAGTCCGACATCCCCTTCGCCCTGGGCGGCAGCTTCGCCGTCTACGCGCACGGCGGACACTCCAGCGAGCACGACGTGGACTTCCTGATCCGCCACCAGGACGTCGAGTCGGCCCTCGAGGCGCTGGTGGCGGACGGCTTCACCGCCGAGCGCCCGCCGGAGGACTGGCTGGTCAAGGTCTACGACGACGGGCGGATGGTGGACCTGATCCACCGGCCGATCGAGACCCCGGTGACCGAGGAGACCTTCTCCGACACCGTGGTCCGGCCGGTGGACGCGATCCACATGCCGGTGCTCTCGGCCAGCCAACTCATGGTGCACAAGCTGCTCAGCTTCTCCCAGCACTACTGCGACTTCGCCCGCGGTCTCCCCCTCGCCCGCTCCCTTCGGGAGCAGATCGACTGGGAACGGGTACGGAAGGAGACCCAGCACTCCCCGTACGCCGAGGCGTTCCTGGTGCTGCTGGACCGCCTCGACGTGGTGCCGTACGCCGGCCCGGAAGGAAGGGAGCGACCGTGACCGACCACCTCAGCGCCGCCACCGGACCGCCCGACGAGTACGTCGAGGCCGAGATCCAGCGACTGCTGACCGAGGACCCAGCCGTCGCCGAACAGGGCATCACCGTGGTCCGCCGGGAGCACGGCCTGGTGCTCTACGGCGAGGTCGAGAGCCCGCACCGTCGGGAGGAAATCCTGCGCCGGGTGGCCGCACGCTTTCCGGACGTCCCGGTCACCAGCGACATCGGGGTGACCCGTGCCCAGGCCCCGACCGAGGTCGAGGAGCTGCCGTGAGGGGGGTTTCATCATGATCCGGATCGCCGCCGTCGGCGACGTGCACCTCGACGAGGACGTGGTGGGCCGCTTCCGGCCAGCCCTGGAGGAACTGCCCGAACACGCCGACGCGCTGCTGCTCGCCGGCGACCTGACCCGGCACGGCACGGAGAACGAGGCGCGCTGCGTGGCCGAGGAGTTCGGCGGGCTCGGCGTGCCGGTGATCACCGTGCTCGGCAACCACGACCACCAGTGCGACCAGGTGCCGCAGGTGGTGAAGGTCCTGGAGGACGCGGGCATCACCGTGCTGGAGGGCGACGGCGTCGTGCTGGACTGCGGCGGACGGCGGCTCGGAGTGGCCGGGGTCAAGGGCTTCGGCGGCGGATTCGCCGGACGCTGCGCCAGCGACTTCGGCGAACCGGAGATGAAGGCGTTCGTCCGGACCACCACCGACAGCGCCGACCGGCTGGCCGAGGCGCTGCGCGGGCTGGAGTGCGACGTGCTGGTGGCGCTCACGCACTACTCGCCGGTGCCGGACACCCTCGCCGGGGAACCCCTGGAGATCTACCCGTTCCTCGGCTCGTACCAGCTCGGTCAGGCGATCGACTCGGCACCCACCGCGCTGGCCCTGCACGGACACGCGCACGCCGGCAGCGAGCGCGGCACCACGCCCGGCGGGGTCCGGGTCCGCAACGTCGCGCACCCCGTGATCAAGCAGGCCTACAGCATCTTCCACCTGGGCAACCACGCCGACTGAGCACAGGTTTCCCGAATCAGACGGTCGGGTACTCAGCGGTCATGGAGCTGATTCTCTGGATTCTCGCAGTCGTACTCGTGGTCGCCGGCATCATGGCGCTGTTCCGCCGGCAGATCCTGTGGGGCGTCGTCCTCATCGTGGTGGGCCTGCTGGTCGGCCCAGGTGGCGTCAGCATCTTCAATTGACGTCCGTAGTCCGTATCCCCCCAAGGACCCGCCGGGGTCGTCGTACCGGGTTCTCCGTCCTCCCGACAGGAGAACCCGGGCCGACGACCCCGGCGCTTCGCGTCGGCCGCCCGTTCCGTTGGCGGGGTTTGCCGAGCGGCCCGCCCGGGGACCTCTGCGGACATGACGACGACCCACGGCGCCACCCGGCCCCAGGGAGCGCGCCCCTGGCTGGCCCTGCTCGGCTTCGGCGCGGCGGTGGTCGTCGCCGCCGGCATCGGGGTGCTGGGGGTCTCGGACACCTCCGGCGAGTACGCGAGCCTGCGCCAGCCCGCCTGGGCTCCCCCGTCGTGGCTGTTCGGGCCGGTCTGGTCCCTGCTCTACGCCATGATCGCCGTGTCCGGTTGGCTGGTGTGGCGCAGGGTCGGCTTCGGTCCCGCGCTCGGCGTCTGGACGGCGCAGCTCGTGTTGAACGCGATCTGGACCCCGATCTTCTTCGGCGCCGGCCGGTACGGCCTGGCCCTCCTCGACATCGTCGTGCTCTGGCTGCTGATCGGACTCACCGTCGCCCTCTTCCGGCGCGTGTCCCGACCGGCCACCCTGCTGATGCTGCCCTACTGGGCCTGGGTCACCTTCGCCGCGTGCCTGAACCTCGCCATCTGGCAACTGAACTGACGACGTGGTGGTTCGGTGGTAGCAGGGGTCCCTTGTTACCGCTTTTTGCGTAGCAGGGGTCCCCTGCAAACACCTCACCCTGCAACCACCGCCACCACACCCCGCAAGCACCGCGCGTCGCACCACCGCGCGTCGCACCACCGCGCGTCGCACCCTGTGACGGCCGCGCCGCGACGGTGCCGTGCCGCCCCCACCCGGGCTGTCGGCTCAGCTCCACCGACAGCCGAGGAGGAGGACGGCGGCGCGGTCAGCAGCGGGGCACGCCGGGGATGAAGCCGTCGTAGCCGGTGTGGGTGTAGGCGTCGGCGATGAAGCGACCGGAGCCGATCCGGTCCCAGATGTTGCTGGTGCCGTAGGTGCCGGTGACGGTGGTGCCGGTGGTCTGGCACTGGATGGTGACCCGGGTGCCGTCGGCGACCGTGCCCACGGCGCTGTAGCCGGTGCCCGGGCCGGAGCGCACGGTCAGCGGGGTGCCGCTGGTGTTCACCGTGCCGGTGGCGCCCGAGCCGGAGCAGCCGTTGTCGCTGGTGTAGGTCTTGGTGCCCCAGTACAGCGCGAGGCTGCCGTTGAACCGGATCTGGATGTCGCTGCCGTTGAGCCGCTGCTCGTAGTGCAGGTGCGGGCCGGTCGATCCGCCGGTGGTGCCGACGTAGCCGATCACCGTGCCGTACCCGACGGACTTGCCGACGGTGATCCCGCTGGCGAAGCCGTTCAGGTGCGCGTAGTAGGTGTGGTAGCCGCCGCTGTGGCTGATCCGGACGTACTTGCCGTAGCTGGTGCCGCCGAGGTCCGTCACGCGGTCCACTGTGCCGGGGGCGCTGGCCACCACCGGGTCGCCGAGGTCGTCCGTGCGGTTGAAGTCGATCGAGTACGCCGGGCTGTGGTTGGTGCGGGTCTGGCCGGACCAGGCCTGCCCGCACTTGAAGGGCACCTTGAAGGTGGGGGCCGCCATCGCCGGGGCCGCCGGCACCACGACCGTCGCGGCCAGCAGCCCGGCCGCCGCCACCAGGGTGAGCAAGCGCTTACGCATCCAGAGCCTCCTATGTCGAAAGCTTTCCATTGCTGGATGACAGAGTGACAGAAAACTCCAGCCGTCGAAAGGGATCGATCAAAGGTTCCCCGGCTGGCAGGGGGCGCGATCCAGAGCAACATCGGGGTTTCCGGATTGTTACCTGCTCGTGTCCGGCAGGGGGGTGGACCGATGCGAATGCAAGCGCTTACATATGGAGACGCCCAATCGGATCGGCGAGGTCACCGCTACGACCGCGCCGCCTACTGAAGGAGGACGGCATGGCGGTCTCTGCCAGACCACGCCAGGCCATCGCGATCATCGGTGCGCTGGGACTGGCGCTCGCCGCCACCGCCTGCGGCAGCGACGACGACAGCAGCGGCAACAACGCCAACTCGGCGGAGTGCTCGGCATACGAGAAGTACAAGGGCAACGACGGCAAGAAGGTCTCGATCTACGCGTCGATCCGGGACGCCGAGGCTGACCTGCTCGAGCAGTCCTGGGAGCAGTTCGTGGACTGCACCGGCATCGAGATCGACTACGAGGGCAGCGGCGAGTTCGAGGCGCAGCTCCAGGTGCGCGTCGACGGTGGCAACGCCCCGGACATCGCGTTCATCCCGCAGCCCGGTCTGCTGGCCCGGTTCGCCGAGGCGGGCAAGCTCAAGCCGGCCTCGGCCGACACCAAGGCCATGGCCGAGCAGAACTACTCGGCCGACTGGCTGAAGTACAGCACCGTCGGTGGTCAGTTCTACGGCGCCCCGCTCGGCTCGAACGTGAAGTCGTTCGTCTGGTACTCCCCGAAGACGTTCAAGGAGAAGGGCTGGGAGGTTCCGACCACCTGGGACCAGCTCATCGCCCTGAGCGACAAGATCGCGGCGGACGGCACCAAGCCGTGGTGCGTCGGCATCGAGTCCGGAGAGGGCACCGGCTGGCCGGCCACCGACTGGATCGAAGACCTGATGCTGCGCACGCAGACCCCCGAGGTCTACGACCAGTGGACCACGCACGGCATCCCGTTCAACGACCCGAAGGTCGCCGAGGCGCTCGACCGGGCCGGCACCATCCTCAAGAACGAGAAGTACGTCAACGGCGGCTTCGGCGGCGTCAAGAGCATCACCACCACCTCCTTCCAGGAGGCCGGCACGCCGATCCTGCAGAACAAGTGCGCCCTGCACCGGCAGGCGTCCTTCTACGCCAACCAGTGGCCCGAGAACACCAAGGTGGCCGAGGACGGCGACGTCTTCGCGTTCTACTTCCCGGCCATCGACGAGTCCAAGGGCAAGCCGGTGCTCGGTGGCGGCGAGTTCACCGTCGCCTTCGCCGACCGCCCGGAGGTCCAGGCGGTCCAGACGTACCTCGCCTCCGGTGAGTACGCCAACGCCCGCGCCAAGCTCGGCAACTGGGTCTCGGCGAACAACAAGCTCGACTCGGCGAACGTGGCCAACCCGATCGACAAGCTCTCCGTCCAGATCCTCCAGGACAAGGGGACGGTCTTCCGGTTCGACGGCTCCGACCTGATGCCCGGCGCCGTCGGCGCGGGCACCTTCTGGAAGGGCATGATCGAGTGGATCAACGGTAAGGACACCGCCACGGTGCTCTCCACCATCGAGAGCAGCTGGCCCAAGTAAGTCGCCCCGGGGTCCGGTCCGCACCACGCGGGCCGGACCCCCGGCGCCGGGCCGCGATTCCCTGGGAGTGCGGATGAACTTCGAGTTCGCCGACGAGTCACCGAAGCTCGTCATGTTGCTGTACGGCCTGGTGGCCTTCGTCGTGGTGGTGGGCGGTCTGCTCCTGCTGCTGGACGCGGTCCCGGCCTGGTTCGCCCGTCGTCGGGAGGCCCAGTTGGTCGCCGCGGCGGCCAACGGCGCGCCGCTGTCCCGTCGACGCGCCAAGCCACGGGAGGGCGTCTTCGCGCTCTTCTTCCTGCTGCCCGCCGTGCTGTTGCTGACCATCGGGCTGGTCGTGCCGGCGGTCCGCACCACGCTCCTGTCGTTCATGGACGGCGGCAGTGAGAACTGGGTGGGGCTGCGCAACTACGGATGGCTCTTCGCGCAGGACGAGATCCTGCGCGTGATCATCAACACCATGGTCTGGGTGCTCCTGGTACCGCTGATCGCCACCACCATCGGCCTGCTCTACGCGGTCATGGTCGACAAGGCGCGGCTGGAGGCGGTCGCCAAGTCGCTGATCTTCATGCCGATGGCGATCTCCTTCGTCGGCGCCAGCATCATCTGGAAATTCGTCTACGCCTACCGCAGCGAGGACCAGGAACAGATCGGTCTGCTCAACCAGATCGTGGTGAGCCTCGGCGGGGAGCCGAAGCAGTGGCTGCTCGAATCGCCGCTGAACACCCTCCTGCTCATCGTGATCATGGTGTGGATCCAGGCGGGTTTCGCCATGGTGGTGCTCTCCGCGGCGATCAAGGCCATCCCCGCCGAGATCGTCGAGGCGGCCCGGCTGGACGGGGTCAACCCGTGGCAGATGTTCTGGCAGGTCACCCTGCCGAGCATCCGACCGGCTCTGATCGTGGTCGTGGTGACCATCTCGATCGCCACGCTGAAGGTCTTCGACATCGTCCGGACCAGTACCAACGGCAACTACGACACCAGCGTGGTCGCCAACGAGATGTACAACCAGGCGTTCCGGTACGGCCAGAACGGGCAGGGTGCCGCGCTGGCGGTCTTCCTGTTCATCCTGGTCATCCCGATCGTGATCTACCAGATCCGCAACCTGCGGCAGCAGCGGGAGGGCTGAGATGACCACCACCACTCCCCCGGTCGCCGCCGGCACGCAGGCCGGTGCCCGGCCGACGACCGCCGCCGCCCGGGTCCGCAAGCGGCTGAGCAGCCGGACCGCAACCCTGGTCTCGATCGTCATCGCCGTGGTCTGGACCATCCCCACCTTCGGTCTGTTCATCTCGTCCTTCCGTCCGGAGGACGAGATCAAGACCACCGGCTGGTGGACGTTCTTCACCGACCCGCAGGTGACCCTGGAGAACTACCAGCAGGTCCTCTTCGGGCGGTCGTCCTCCTCCGGCCAGTTGGCGAGCTACTTCATCAACTCGCTGGTGATCACACTGCCGTCGGTGCTCTTCCCGCTGGCCTTCGCGGCGCTCGCCGCGTACGCCCTGGCCTGGATCAACTTCCGGGGCCGGGACTGGGTCTACATCGCCATCTTCGCGTTGCAGATCGTGCCGCTCCAGATGGCCCTGGTGCCGCTGCTGAGCTTCTTCTCCAACGGGGTCAGCCTCGGCGGCATCACCCTGATGCCGGCGTGGGACCTCGCCGACGAGCAGAAGTTCGTGCAGGTCTGGTTCGCGCACACCTGCTTCGCGTTGCCGCTGGCGGTGTTCCTGCTGCACAACTTCATCTCGCAACTGCCGAAGGACCTGATGGAGGCGGCGCGGGTCGACGGGGCCACCCACCCCAAGATCTTCCGCACCGTCGTGCTGCCGCTGATCACCCCGGCGCTGGCGGCCTTCGGCATCTTCCAGTTCCTCTGGGTCTGGAACGACCTGCTCGTCGCGCTGATCTTCGCCGGCGGCGGCGACGAGACGGCACCACTCACCGTCCGGCTGGCCGAGATGGCCGGCACCCGGGGCAACGAGTGGCAGCGGCTCACCGCCGGTGCGTTCGTCTCCATTGTCGTACCGCTGATCGTGTTCCTGTCCCTGCAGCGTTACTTCGTGCGGGGCCTGCTCGCGGGTAGCGTCAAGGGCTGATTCCGGCGTGGGGGGGGGGGGGCGGGGGGGGGGGGGGGGGGGGGGCGGGGGGGGGGGGGGGGGGGGGGGGCCGGGGGGGGGGGCATCGGTGGCTTCCCGGTGACCGGCGTCCCGGCGACCGGCGGAGTCGTACGCGTCCCGGTCGAGGATGCCCTCGCGGGCGGCGACGACCGTCGGCA